>JAGWGI010000033.1 GCA_028867435.1 Microcaldota archaeon
AAAACAAGGAGGAGCCTGTCTTTATCAATCGCACATTTCACTAGGTTGACAACAGCGCAAGAGATAACGAGCATCTGTTCATTGGCGCCTTTGCAGAATCTTTTGAATGGCTAGACTGTCAAGTTATTTTTCGGTAGTGCTATAAAATAGGAAACTTCAGGTATTTCGATGAGGTTATTCAAGCGCAGGCTCAAGGCAGAAGAAAAGAAGATCTCTGGCGATCTCTCTCAGGAAGGCAAGGAGATCAAAAAGGGCGTAGTGAAGGCGACTAAGGAGATAGAGCGGGGGAGCATAGCGCTTAAGACTGAGCTAAGGAGGGGAGTAACCGAGACCGACGAAATTGCCGAATGGATAAAGAACCACCACATCCATTTCAAGAACCAGAAGGAAGCGGACATGGTTATAGAGCATATAATAAACGAGGCAGGCGACGTTGACATAACTGTTAGGGAGAGCACAAAAGGGGAGAGGGCAAGGCACATAGTCGAGAGGTCCCACACCATGCTTTCGTTTTTCAAGGCCACGCAGTTCGTTGGCGTGATCTCGCTCGTCTCCATCAGTGCAGGCTCAGAGCTGGGAAAGCTCTCCACAGTGCTGCACAACCCAATACTTGAATTGCTTACTGAGATGTCGGAAACTACAACAGTGTTTCTTCTGGGGGCAATAGGCCTTTTCTGGATGTCGTTAAATGCCTACAGGAACTTCAAGAACCACGGATTACGAACTATATACGAAAAAGAGCATGAGGCCCAGATGAAGTGCAACAGGTTCTGCCTTGCGGCAAAAGACGTGTTAAACACTGCAAGGATGGTTGTCGAGATAAAGCACTAAAGCTAGAGTTTTAGAAAAAACATGCCGCAGGCAGGATTTGAACATGCGACCTCCCCGTCTTCAGCGGGACGCTCTCCCAAGCTGAGCTACTGCGGCACATTGAGCAGATACTCATTGCGTGCTAAATATTTATTAATATGTTTTGGCGAGGTGGATGGTCGTGTATCTTACAAATTACGCATATATCCGTGGAGTTTGAATCGGGTTGGTTATTGCCTTGGTAATAGGTGCTCTAGCCTATTTTATTGTAAGAAAGAGGTCAAAGTAAAGGCGCCTTCTCCTCATCCACCCAAAAGGAGTTTTAGAAAAGGCGTTCTGGAGATTAGAATGATGGGCATTCAAGCAACCGAATGCTACCCCCCATAAATCAACCTAGTTTATTGGAAATGCCTTTTTGAGGGGAAAGCGTCCATGCGAAAAAGAAGTTAGGAGTTATTTTGCGCTCCTGATCAAATCTTTCCAGTTCTTCACTCCCTCCCTATTGAATTTACCCCTCTCGATTGCACCCATAAGTCCCCTGAGCCCCAGATCCTTTCTCAGCTCTGTATTCTTTGGATCCCTGTCGTTCTTTACTATAAATTCCTTTATCTTATCCACTCCGGATTGCAACGCATCTTCTGTAGTCCATATCCCCCGTTGGCTCACTTCCCAGTTAACTTTCAGATTTGCATATTTTAGAAAATCATTATAGGTTGAGATATTCTGCACCTTAAATCTCCCTCTCCCCAACATGCTAACAATTCCACCAAGCGCCGGTATTCGTTTGGCCTCAGAATAGGTCGGGGATCTTCCCTCTTTATTGTAAAATTTTCCAGCCTCCTTGACTGCGGCCTTGAGATATTCATTGTCTGATGTGTACCTCCTTCCAATCCTGGAAATGCTTATCCTCTTGCCACTCACTATCCTCTCGATAACCCTTCCGCTTATTACCAATTCATCGTATTCGACATCCAATCCCCTCTTTCCATTGATTTCCCTGGTCCTAACAAGTTCGTATGGAGAAAATTTGAGCACCTTCCAGATTTTTTCCGATGCACGTGCTACGATTCCATCAAGATTGATGACGCCTGCATCCCGCCAGTTCATGAAAATCCTAGAATCTGAAGGTATCCTCCGTTCTGCTATAGCCTCTGCCAGTGCATCTATCTCTTGACCGAAAAATCTGTTCTTAGATATCCTCTTGACCTTAAGTGCGCCTTCAAGTGACTTGAGCATCTTGAGGAGATCTCCATAAGTTCGTATCCTTGGGTTCTCGAGCACCACAGTCTCTATGGCCGTGTGTGCATACCCTGCAAGCCTTTTTGTCAGGGAGTTTAAATCATTGATCTCATCCCTGTAAAGTATGCCGAGTTTTAGCGCAAACCTTATGCTCATGTTTGACTTTATGAGTCCCATGAGCAGGGCGTCGTCAAACTCCATACCATAAGCTTCCATTATCTGACCCAAATCCTGCTTCTTCTCAGGCCTTACCTCCTCATTTAGCAGTATGTGAGAGGAGTGGATTAGCTCAGTTAGCTCTTCATTGCCTATCAAATCGGTGTAGTACTTTATCGGTTCGTCAGTGATTATTATTGCTTTCTTGCTTTTGCCATCAACAGTCTTTAATATTTCGGTGAGCAGCTTTATCCCTTCATTTCTCTCCACTCTTCCATTCAAAATCGCCTCAAGGAAGTAGTGAAGGTCATTTAGTACTATCAGATTGCTCTCCTCGAGCTTTGCGTCAAAGGCCCTGTGAAGCATTTGCTTGCCATCCGAACCAAAGGAGACAAATGAGATTTTCATCTGCTCAGTAGATAGCGCCTGAAAAACCGTGATTGCATTGAGCACCGTAAAGGTCTTGCCCATCCCCCTTAGCCCTGTGATGTATAATATGGAATTGGGTAGCACCACTGCGCCCCACGAGCCATACTCATTCCTGTTTAGCAGTTTTCCTTCAGGATCAAGGTATTCATGGATTGCGCTAGATACCACCTGCTGCCTTGAAAACATACTGGGCGCCTTGCCATCGATTTTCACAGAAGCGGTTTGGGTATCAACTGTGATCTTTTTTGAAGCAAGCGCGAACTCGAAGAGTTTTTCAAGCTCCATGTTCTCTGCACGCATCTCCAAATTCTGGAACTTATCACTAAGCTGAGTTGATGCCTGCCGATCTGGGTACATTTCGAAGAATAGCTCCAATTCTGACTTGGTGGGCTCGGTTTTCGCTATTTCCGATATCCTGAACTTCATGTTTGATGCTACGAGTGCTTCAATCCTCTCAAAGTCCTGCAAGACAACAAACTTGTCGCTTATCACTTCTATATCTGGATTTAATTCAGCAGCCTTTTTGGCAACTTCCACTTGGAAACCTTCAGGAAGTATTATCAAGGATTTGGAGTGCAAATATCCGCCAGATGCCCTGTTGATCACAAACAGCCTCGCCATGCCTGTTTCCTTTGACATCTCAAGAATAATATCGGATAGGGCCGTAACCGACTGACTCCTTGCCGCGATCAGGCTCATTATCTGCTCATTTAGGTAGCTCATCCCTTCTTTTTCATTGCCTCTAAGCTGGACCGTTGTCTCCATCCTTGAAAAGGTGTTATTTGTCAGTCCGGGGTTTTTTATCAATGATCCCAGTACCTCAGTGCCTGCTTGTTTGCAGTCGCTTATGCACACCTCTGCATCCAACAACAGCTTCTGCCCGCTCTCATTTAGCGATGGGTTTAGGGCAAGTGCCTTTTGTACCTCCATTGACTGTCTCCTTAACTCCACTTGCTCGGGAGAATTCCAAAGAGCCTTAGAATACCTGGGCTTTACAAACTCGCCGGTTCGCTCAACCTCGACCATCGCCAGATGCCTGAGTACTTCAGAGTCTCGGCTCAGTTCGGCAATCAACTTTCTCTCTGAATGTGGCAGATATCTGATAATTGCCTTTGGGTCTGTTATACCGTCACTGCCATAAGTTTTTGGACCTAGCCGTCTAACCATAATCGTGCTTTATTTGAGGGTTTTATAAGCCTACCTTCGACTTTGTACGGAAAGGCCAAGATGGGCTTTAGAAGCTTAATAATTTACTACGTAGATAATCCTTTATGCAACATGGAGTAGACGCGAGATGGTACGGGCTTGCAAGCGTGCACGAGCTAGTCGATTTAAGCCAGGTGGGCTTCAGGGAGTACCAGTTCAACATAGCAAAGCGCATATTTGCTGGCCATAACACCCTAGTCATACTCCCAACAGGCCTGGGAAAGACGCTAATTGGCATACTCGCCATAGCAAACGTGCTCTCATCAGGGAAGAAGGCACTTGTCCTTGCCCCAACAAAGCCTCTTGCAGAGCAGCACCATGCAAGTCTGCAGCAGTACCTTAGCATCGAAAAGGAGAAAATACTGCTGCTTACAGGGTCCCTTGGAAAGTCCAAAAGAAAAGAGCTCGAGAGCTTTGCGCGAGTGATAATCGCAACACCGCAGACTGTTGCAAACGAGCTAAAGCACGCAAACTTTGATCTCTCAGACTTCGGAATCGCCGTTTTTGACGAGTGCCACAAGGCAGTTGGAAAATACGCCTACACATACATAGCAGATGAGTGCGACCTCAAAGGGGTTCAGATGGTCGGGCTCACAGCCTCACCTGGGAGCAAGAGGGAGAAGATAAAGGCGCTAATGAATGTGCTGAAGATAAAGCAAATTGAGATAAGGATAAGCACGGATCCCGATGTTGCCAAGTACGTAATGCCAAAGTACATACACGTAGTCGAGGTGGAGAAGTCCCAAACCATAAACAGGATTGCAGCGCAAATAAGGCCGATAGCAGAGGACAGCCTCGCAAAGCTTAGGAACATGGGCCTCACCCAGTTTCGCAGCTTCGAGACTATGCCAAAGGGAAGGCTAATTGAGCTTGGCAACATGATAGGGAGGATACGGGCCGACAACTTCAAGTTCGGCGCGCTCTACCAGTACGTGAGGCTGCTCAATTCGATACACGCATACGATCTTCTCGAGACCCAGGGGCTCTACGCGTTCTCAAGCTACATGGATTCCCTTAGGGCAAGGGAGAAAAAGGGCAAGGCTGTGCAGGCGTTTCTTGACAATCCCAGCGTGATCTCTGCAAAGCGCTCATGCGATGAGGCGATTGGGCAGGGGGAGGAGCATCCCAAGGTTTTCACTCTGATTAACATACTTACGCAGAACAAGGGGAAGAGCGCGATAGTCTTCGTGCAGTACCGTTCAACCATAAAGATGCTTGTGGAGAAGCTCACCGCTTTCGGCTTTGATGCCCGTGCCTTTGTCGGGAAGAAGGACGGAGTGACGCAGGCTCAGCAGAAGCAGACGATAGAGGAGTTCCGCGAAGGCAAGTTCAAGGTGCTGGTCTCAAGCTCTATAGGCGAGGAGGGCCTTGACATACCAAGCGTAGACATGGTGGTGTTCTATGAACCCATACCCAGCGAGATCAGGAACATTCAAAGAAAGGGGCGAACAGGGAGACTCTATAGCGGTGAGGTCTACTTGCTAATGGCAAAAAGCACCAAGGACCAGGTCTACTTGATGGTATCAAGGCAGAGAGAGAAGAAGATGCAAGAGGTGGTGAAGAGCCTGCAGTCCGGGCTTGCAGAGAAGGGCAGGGAGGGCCCAAGGCAATCAACTCTTTGAGAATGATAAGAATGCCAAATTTGCTCGCTTTTTGTCGAAGTTTATAGTGCTGGTGTTTCGCATTTCTACGACTACAGGCAAAAAGCTTTAAATATCAGAATCGCTGGAAAGAATAGATAGGGAAAAGGCGCGGTAAGACGCGCCCTTAGTGGGGAGATATTGGTGGGGAACCGTATTCAAATATTGGGGAGTGTTAACTCCGGGAGGAGCATAGAGATAATGCTCGAGTCTGGGGGACTTGAGTCCGAAGTTACAAGCGAGGAACTCTCGCAGATGATCTGCAAAAGGGGCTCTGTTGCGCTAGTGCAGCAACTAGGAGAGTATGCAGAGCACTTTCCCGAGAGCAGGGATAGGATAGTCGCTGCCTTTGATCTGTGCGCAGAGGCTGGAGAGTGCATTGGGATAGCAAAGGCTGCAAAAGGCTGCGTATCCACAATCCTGGCACTCAACATGCTGGAGATACTGTGCACTGAATAGGAGATCGCATGGACAACTTACCACTTTCGATAAAGGAGATGGACTCCAAGTCGAGCTCGATCTATGATGCGTTCTCGGCAACAATAGACAACATCGCAGAAATGATCAAAAACCTGCTGATGCTCGAGCTCAAAAAGACACTCGAGGAGAAGCAGGTGAGGGTGCACGTAAAGGAGGGCATAGCACTCTACATCTACACTGCGGGCTTTCTGAGCCTTGCGGGAAGGGAAGTGACGCGATACAACCTTTCAAAATTCGCAAGCCTTCTTGGCAGCGAGCCAGACGAGCAACTAATAGACGTGCTTTTAAAGTCAGGAGTCAAGAGCCACCTAGCATACCTCTACGCATACTACTTTTTGCTCACAAGCGGAAAGGACGCATCGATAGATCAGATACTTCAAGTCATGCAGCTACTTGACCTTCCTGCCGACAGGGCAAGGGCAGCAGAGGCAATACGGTTTGTAGACTCGCAGCTAGGCAGGCGGAAAATTCGTCTATCTGTAAAGTTGTAGAGCAGCTATTTAATTTAAAACAAGGATAATTACCTCGTGTCAAACGATATAGTAGCGAAAAAAACACGGTGGAAGGATGGGGTATTCTCTACTCTGACGGACCAGTTTAGAAAGCTCTCGGTTGACAAGTTCGTGAACAGCAAGTCAGGCCTTGAAGCCACGCTTGAGGTAAAAAAGAAGGAGATAAAGATCTTCGGGAGCTACAACAGGATGGGGGGTTTTAGCATCACAATCTCATCTGACGGGATGCTCTATTTGGAGGTGCCCTCCCGTGGGGTTGAGAGATTCAGGTACACAGACGACGTGGCATTCAGGCACAAGATATCGATCGCTGAGGCTGGCTGGGAGGAGAAGAGGGCGTTCATCGCCAAAGTACTAAATGATGTAGAAAGTGAGCTCCACAACTTCGATTCCCTAAAGAAGCAGTTCCCGCTCTACAGGCAGCCACTCATAGACTGGATAATGGGCATTGACAAGGCCGCAGAGTCCATGGTTCCTGAGGAACTGCACCACAAGCGATAAATTAACCGTTTTCTAATTATCCTAGGTAAGCGTATGGCAAACCAGGGAGCTGGATCAGGGTGCGAATGCGGAGGGGCGTGCATGTGCGGATGCGTAGGCGGATGCAGATGCAGGAAAGACTGCGACTGCGGATGCACGTGCGGCGAGAGGAGGAAAGAGAAGGAAGAGGATGAACACTAGCGTTTTTGACAGACGTTTAATATCAAAAGGTATTTAGAAGCAAAGGCCATCTACTACATGATTCCATGCCAAAAATTCGCAAAGCGAGTATTGTGACCATCGCAGAGCCAGAGTCGCAGGACAAGAAGGAGAGCGCGGTAAAAGTGATAGGCAGTATGCTTAGGACAGCTGGGCTTAGGTTCAACGTGCCGCTCTCAAATGACAAAGTGATCGTGACCGAATACGAGTCAGCGACCGTATCTGGAAAGAGGAGAGAAAACGCATACATGATCGCAGAGATACCGATAGTGCACGACGACTTAAATCCAGGATACAAATGGACGATAAGCATATACGGCAAAAGGAGCGAACAGAAACTAAAGGGCTTTATTGAGCTTGCCTCAAAAAGATTCAGCCAAACCCCAATCCTTCACGCCAAGTCAGAGAAAAGGAGGAAGATAGAAGCGCTCAGCACTGAGCAGCAATGATCTTTGACTCTTGACGTAAAAAACGACTATGTTGATTTCTCCCCGCAACCTAATTCATAACATCACCAACATTTAATAATTTTTGTTCCCAGATTCCTACAAACGACTATTCGCCATCAATGGTGGCACAAAGACTTTCGTCTTGGCTGCCGGTATGCGTTATACGT
>JAGWGI010000001.1 GCA_028867435.1 Microcaldota archaeon
GGCGCCTTAGGGCATTAGTTCCTTTTTTACAGGCGGTGGGGGCATGAATATTCCTGCAGATAAGTATAGCACGCTACATCTATTGCATGAGCACATAACTGAGGTGCGGATGCGCCTTGACGAACTCTATAGCATACTTCCAATGGATGATTATTACAGGTTGAGGCAGCTTCTTGAGGAGGCGATGGCGATACTTAAGAGGTATTAGATGGACTACAGGGCGTATGCAAGGAGGAGGCGCATGGAGATAAAATGGGCCAGGATAAAGCTGCACAGGCTCTTCTCGCTGCTAGAATATGGCGACTTCGAGAGGGTGCAGGCGCTGCTATCTGAGGTTGAAACCATACTGGAAAGGTACGAGTTCATGTGATGTTGGTGGGGTTATGAAGAATACGACGAAAAATGTTGCAAGGGACGGGGTTTGGATTTCAGATGCTCTGCGCGATGTTGTGAGAAACAGGCACAGCAACTTTTCAGTGTGCCTGAGGTTTTAAGTGGTTTTATGCGCGCAGGATTTGTGATGCTAAAGCCAAAGGCCGGATGCAATGCTGATGCAATGGCAAGATCTATTGCATCATGCAGATTTGTCAGGAAGGTGTTTTTGACCACTGGCGATTACGGCTTTGTGGTGAGCGTGGATGCTGATGGCAAAAGGATTGGAAGGGCGCTGCGGAAAATAAGGAAAGTATCTGCAGGCGCATTGATAAGCACCGCCATAAGTCATCGCTGCTATGGTAGCAATGAAGATGTTCGCGGCAGTGCGGCGCGACGGGAATAGTACTAATGCTGCCTGCCGCAGAGCTACTTCCTTCTGGTTTAAGGTTGTATGTGGCGATATCTTATCGCATCTGCAGATGGAGTTTTTACATGATTTGTCTATCGCAATCCAAGGGAATCGGAGGGAGCATAAAAAAGAGCCCTGAGGATTTTTTGGTAAAGGAGATAGCCCAGTGCGGCAAGGTGCTAGAGCCTGGAACCAAGTACTTGGCATCGGATCTTGGCGCAACTGCGGATCCACAGGGGAAGTTTAGCGCCATAGTGCTGGAAAAGAGGGGCTGGGACACGATCAGGGCGCTCCAGACTATTGCAAAGCGCCTTGGAAGGGGAGTGAGATCGATAGGATATGCTGGCATGAAGGACAGGATGTCAAAATCAACCCAGCTTGCAAGCATCTTCGGAGCACAGCCAGAGGCTCTAGGCAGGATCTCAATAAAGGATATCTCGATAAATGGGGCCTGGAAGAGCACCAACGGAATCGGGATGGGGGATCTTCTGGGAAACGCATTTGAAATCGTAGTGGCAGGGGCGGATCAGGACATCGAAAAGGTAATGAGGATAGAGGAGGAACTGGGTGGAGTAATGCCAAACTATTTCGATGCGCAGAGATTCGGCTCTAGGCTAAACAACTTCAAGATAGGCATGCACATACTGCGCAACGAACTGGAGGAGGCGGTGCTGGAGTTTTTGACTGCAACTTCAAACGAGACCAATCAGGCGGCTGTTGAGGCAAGGCGAAGGCTTGCAGAAGAGAACGACTTTGCAGCTGCACTAGGGTACTTCCCCGGATACCTAAAGGGTGAGCGCACAATGCTCTACTCGCTCTCAAAAGAGCCCACAGACTTTGCCAAGGCGATACGCGCGATGCCAAGGGGCATCTCCATAATGTTCATACACTCTGTAGAAGCCCTAGTCTTCAACAGGTCTGTTGAGATGATGGCAAAGGAGCGCAATTTTAATGCGGCAAGGCTACGCTGCAAGAACGACTTCTACGGCTTCCCCGATGTCTCGCTTGTAGGCCCTGAAGGGACTACGCCTGTATCCGCCCTGATAGGATACGAAACTTCCGAGGAGAGGATAAATAGTTACGAATCGCAGATCATGAATGGGCTTGGCATAGGCAGGGAGAGTTTTAGGATAAAGAGCATGCCAGAGCTGAGCATGCGCGGCTCTTTTAGGCCGGTTCTCTCCACTTTCAAGAACTTTGGCGCATCGGCTTTGGGGGATGATGTGAAGCTTGGCTTCGAGCTGCCCGCAGGGGCATATGCCACCATACTGATAAGCGAGTTCACAAAGAGCGGCTCGCTAGACCTTGATCTTATTTCACCATCAATGAAAGAAGATAGGAAAGATTAATAAACAATTAAAACATAGCCTTATTACAAGTTTTAACGCGGCATGATTGGATGGGTTTAGACTTAAAGGACAGCCTCATTGGAAGATTCCTCACAGTACTGCTCTTTGTCACGCTCTCGATTGCCGGCATCATCTTCTCGATCTACCTCTTCTACGTTGCACACACGCCATACCTCTACCTGCTTGCAGCCTCATTCACGCTTCTCTCCTTAGTCGCGGGTTTCTTCAACGTGTATGCTTCGGTATGGTACTTCAGGTCGTATTTCTACGACGCGTACCTAAGGGGAATAGAAAGCAGGCTGCCAAAGCTCGGGGCCCTGCCAAGCGTGGCCATCGCAATACCAGTGTACAACGAGGATCCGGGAATGGTTGAGCGCAATGCTAGAAAGCTGCTGAAGATGAACTACCCAAAGGGCAAGATGCACTTCTATTTGCTTGACGATTCTACAGACAAGGAAAAGCGCGATGCGCTCTCAAAGATTGCAAAGAAAAATGGAATCGCTTATTTGCACAGAAACAGCAGGAGGGGATTCAAGGCTGGTGCCCTAAACGACATGCTAAGGCAGTCAAAGGAGGAGTATCTGGCGGTGTTCGACGCTGATGAGGATCTGGTGAATACGAATTTTCTGATCGACACTCTACCATATTTTGCAGATGGCAAGGTCTCGTACGTGCAGACAGAGAAAAGGTACTCGAAGAACTCCTTCTTCTCCGATTCAGTTGACATATTCGACGCGTTCTTCTTCAAGTTCATACAGCCTGCAAGGGCGCTAAACAATACTGCGGTATTTGCCGGCTCATGCGGCCTTATAAGCAGGAAGGCGCTTGACAAGATAGGGGGCTTCCCGGAATACATAATAGAAGACACCTTCTTCTCGTTTGAATCTGACATGCATGAGTACAAGAGTCTGTATCTGCCAAAAGTATACGCTCTGGGCAGGCCGATAAAGACATTCACAGAGCTTGTGAAGCAGCAGTGGCGCTACAACTACGGCGACACGCAGTTCATCGGCTACTTCTTCAAGAGGAAAGGGTACACCAAGGGCTCGCCCCTCTCGAACCTGGATTACATAACTCACGGCTTCGGCCTAAACTATCTCTCAATTGTGCTGATAATGTTCACAATAGTCTCGATAGGCATTGTGTTTTCAGCGCTGCCGTTCGCGCATTTCGACTTCAAGAACCTGCTCTCAAGCGCGCAGCTCTCGCTCTACCTCGAGCTTCTGGGCTTCTTCGCCTTCACGCTATCACTGCTAACCCCTGTGCTGCTCACCAGGATCTACTTCAGGTCGTTCAAGAAGGGATTCATGGTCTTTTTGCTCAACTACGCCCTTGCCTTCGTCAGGACCAAGGCGGCGATATCGACGCTTTTGCAGACCAATCCCGGAATAAACTGGAACAGGAGCAAGTTCGAGAGCAAGAGCGGGAACGCTGGGTACTCGATATCAAATACCAAGTCTGAGATAGCCTTCGCCTCGACCATGTTCGTGCTTGGGGGATTTGCGCTCTCGCAGTTCAACATCTCTGGGGGGATTTGGCTTATCTGGTACGGTGTGCTCTACTCGCTCTCCACGTTCCTTCTCTACAAATACGGCTGATTATACTTTGAACGGGCTGGGAACAAGATGCTGGTCAGTTGCAATCACGCTGCTCTTGTTGAGGAACGGATATAGGATACGGCTGATAGGGGGGAAGTTGTAGAATCCCTTGAAGAAATCCCTGAGATCCTCCTCCTTGCGGAGCATGTTGATTAGGTCGTTGTAGTTGTTTTTCCCCATTTTGTCTAAAAGGTAGCGTATCACTACGGATGACTTGATGTGGTTCCCGAACCTCTTTTTTATTGCATTTTGGTACGACTCTTCTGGAGCAGGCTTATCTACCACCTGCGAGAGTATGTATCCGGACTCCATTGACATCGAGACGCCGAAACCGAATCCTGCATCCTGAAGGCCTGCAGCCTCACCAATGTAGAACTTCCCATTTTCCACAAGAGTCGGACTTGGGGAGAAACCAGCCACTCCCCCAGCAACCTTGTAGTCTTTTATCTTTATGCCCAGAATCTGCTCAAATTTCTTGAGGGTGTTATTGAAGCACTGCTCAAGGTCCCCAAACTTCCCGAAGTTCACGGACCCCAGGCTCGCATACCCATCTGAGACCAGGAGATATGATAGCCCCCTGTGCGCGAACTGGTTGCCCATCAGCACCAGTGCCATGTCATTTAGGTTCGTCTCGAATATCGCAGTCTTTTCTATGGCATACAGCTGCCCTGCTCTAGGGCCTGTGGCAACTATATCGACATCCTTGGCTGTTGCGGATGTGCTGAACTTTATTTCCACCCCGCATCTCTCGGCCTGCCTGCGTAGCCCCTGGTCAAGGCTATCTTGCGCGGCGCCTCTCTTTATAAGATAGAACCAAGGCTTCTTTGAATTCGCCTCCACACTGCGCTCTGTATTCATGAAAGTTGTGCTGTAGAAGGGCTTGAGAAGAAAGCTGGGATTTATGTTCATTGAGTCAAGCCTCTGTCCCATTGTCTTGGGGCTCGACCAGTTCTCGATTCCCTGGAGGTTGCCGTTTATGCGGCCACCGCAGCCTTCGTTCTTCTCGTAAACTGTGACGTTGTATCCCTTTTTTCGCAGGTTTATCGCTGCGGTCAGGCCTGCAGGCCCAGCCCCTAAAATCTTGTATGAAGTGCGCATATTTAATCAGTAATGCATAGCTTTGGGCATTTAAAAACTAGACTGAGGATTTGTATAAAAAGGGATTGTTGAATTAGGCTAAGGAGAGTTCATTGCCTTGGCTTTTGCCAAAAATTTTACGTCTCGCGCTATGACAAACCCTCCGTCGTAGTCGACAGGGGCGCTGCGAATCAGGCTTATTGCCTTGTCTATCTTTACCCACATTGGTGCAAAACCCTCATACTTCTCTGCCTTGGTGAATCTTGTGCCCAGCTCCTTTCCGAGGATTTTTGCAGTGAAGCAGTATGAGACTTGGAGCAGCTTTCGCCTGTTCCTGTACTCAATTATTATTCCCAAGGGCTTGCCAATCTTTATCCTGTATCCGACCTCCTCGAGCACTTCTCTTCTAAGCGCCTCCTCAACGCTCTCTCCACGTTCTATTCCGCCTCCTGGGAGCTTGTGGTAGTTGAGTTCTGGGATGTGCATAAGGGCCACATTCCCATTTCCATCAAAAACAACGGCTCTGGCTGCGCGCCTGAACCTGTAGTTTGGCAGGATCTTGTCTGACGCCCCTTCATGGACATCGTATATCTCCCCGAGCAGTTCCATGTACCATCACGGATTCGCCGAGGTAGGGATTTGAACCCTAACTTCCTTGCGGAAACCAGATCTCGAGTTTCGCCAAACGTTCTGGCGCGTTACCGGATTCCGCCACCTCGGCACAGTAAATACGCTTTGGGCATGATGTTATAAATATCCAAGCCTGCCAAGTAGGATTGGTGCTCTTATGATGTATTTGAAGGTGCACAAGACGGAAAAAGGGGACATGATTGCCCTGTGCGACGAGGAGATTCTGGGGAAGATTCTCAGGGAAGGGAAGAAGGAGCTTGACCTCAAGACGTACTCGGATTTCTACAGGGGAGATCTGTGCACTAACGAACAGGCAGACAAACTCCTAAGCTTTGATACCCTCTATTCCGCCAATATAGTCGGAGAGGAATCCGTAAACATCGTGATTAAGAAGGGGCTTGTGGGGAAATCACAAGTGATGAAGATAGCAAAAGTGCCATACGTTCACGTCTACACAATGATCTAATTACCTTTCAAGGCGCACAAATTGCAAAACTGATCAGGCTAAAGCGAACCCATAATACCTATTAGTTCCTTTGTGGAGATGACCCTTATCCTCTTCTGTGCGCCTAAGTCCGTATCGTGGCTCCATATAATTGTATCTTCGCGGAGTGCACATGAGAGGTAAAGCCAGTCTTTTGAATCATCTACAAGGCTTGCTGCAGCTGGCAGAAATGGCTTAAGATCCTTGTCTGGTACAAGCACAAGTTGATCAAGTATTTTCTCAACTAGGCGATACAGTTCCTCGTCGCACAGGGCTGATTTCTTCCTTATTTCAACAAGATGATGTAAGAACTCCTCGACAATGAATTCTGGTGCAAAAAGGGACAATGCCGGATTAAAGAACAGTTTTCTTGTTGTAGAATCCTTTATTAGACATGCAAACAGTATGTTCGCATCAACTGTTACCTTCATTGAGTAGTGCCTCTGCGTGTTTTGCAGCATTCTTTGAAATTTTTGCACCAATAAGCTTCCAGTCTTTCCAGTTTAGCTTAGTCTTTTTGGCGATTTTTTCAGCATCCTCAAAATCAGCAATTTTCTTCTCTATTACGTTTCTTACCGCACTTGACCATCTGACAGAAGAGTATTTCTCCATCTCCTTTTTCAGCTCTTCGCTTATTGAAAGGGTGATATTTGGCATTAAACCACATAATATTTATGTGAATAAACATATTTAATACTTACTAATGAACGTAATGAGAATCAAGCCAGGCTAGGGTATAGAATGGGGCCAAAGTGTACAGCTACACCTCATTGGGCTGCTGTTTTAGCTTTATTATCGCTTCTGCAATATCGCCATTCGTCTCCTCAAGAGTCTTTCTGACAAGCTCTTCATCGCCTATTCCCGTCTGCTCCTGTACGGTCTTCACATCATCCTCACTAACTTCCACCTTCTGATCCTTGCCGCGCTCGAAGACCTTGCCGCTTATCTGGAAGGAAACCGTCCCCTGAGCTTCTATTGTTATGACCTGGGGCTCCTCTATGATTATGTCCTTGTCATTGCTTTCTATTATTACCCTGTTCGCCGGAATTTCGTTGCTTTTTATTCCCATCCTTGACATCATCGTCTTAAGCGTCTTTGGGTCTATGTTGGGCATCATGTTATCGTCCAGAAAACATGCATCATTAAAAGATAAATAACAGTAAGCTAAATTAGTGAGTGTATGGCGATTAGATCGATAAATCCTGCGACAGGAGAGTTTAACAAGGAGATTGAGGAGCTCACTGATTCCCAGGCACTTGAAGTGTGCAAGGCTGCAAAGATTGCGAGCAAGAAATGGCACGAAATTGGGCTTGAGGAGAGGCTCTTGCACGTGAAGAGGCTCGGTGAGGTCCTCAGGGAGAGAAAAGGCGAATATGCAAGGCTTGCGACGTTGGAGATGGGGCGCTTGCTAGTTGACGCAGAGCGGGAAATCGGAAGGTGCGCCGATCTGTGCGACTTGTATGTACGCAGTGCAAAGGTATGGCTTGAAGACGAACTTGTGGAGACCGAATTCAAAAAGAGTGTGGTCTCATTTGATCCGATTGGCGTGGTGCTTGCAGTAATGCCGTGGAATTTCCCATACAGTCAGGTGTTCAGATGTACCGTGCCTGCGATGGTTGTTGGCAATGCAGTTGTCCTGAGGCACTCAAATAGCGTTCCTATATGCGCGCTTGCAATAGAAGATGCCTTCAAGAAGGCAGGTTTTCCAGAGAATACTTTCAGAACGATAATAACTCAGCGCACAGCAGTAGCAAAACTTGTGAGGAGCAAATTTGTGGATGGTGTATCATTTACGGGCAGCACTAGCGCTGGCAGGGAGATAGCACAGATTGCAGCAAGGAACATCAAGAAGTGCGTTCTGGAGCTTGGGGGATCAAACCCTTTCATAGTTCTTGATGATGCAGATATAGAGCTAGCAGCAACGCAGGCCGTAGAGACCAGGATACCATCATGTGGGCAGAGCTGCTCGGCGTCTAAGAGATTCATAGTGGTGAAGGCGGTTGCTGAAGAATTTAAGAGAAGGGTCGTAGAGAAAACAAATGCTCTTGTTATAGGCGACCCCAGTGATAAGAATACCAGAATCGGACCTGTTGCAAACCTAAATCAGCTAAAGAGTCTTGAGGAGCAGGTTGGAGATGCACGCAAAAAGGGTGCTAGAATAGAGTGCGGAGGAGAGAGGTACGGTAAAACGGGGTTTTTCTACAGGCCTACTGTCATTACCGCTGTGAAGAGAAACATGAAAGTTATGAAGGAGGAGGTTTTCGGCCCAGTAATCCCGATAATCCAGGTCAAGAACGGGGAGGAGGCCATACGGCTTGCAAACGATACCGAGTTTGGGCTTGGGGGAAGCGTCTGGACAACAGACACAGTAAAAGGGGAGCGGCTCGCTAGAAGAATTGATGCAGGAGTAGTCTGCGTGAACAGAGGGGCAAGCTCTGACAACAGAATGCCTTTTGGTGGAACGAAGCGGAGCGGGATAGGGAGGGAGTTCTCTAGGTACGGCCTTCTTGAATTTGCCAATATAAGATCGGTGGTCATCGCTTAGGGATTATCGACCCAGATAGTTCAGTGTTCCTTCAACTAGTTTTGTGCATCAGCATCTTCATTGCAGCTCTATCCAACTTGTCTTCTTCTTGGGTTGACTGCGACGTTTCCGACCAACTGCTCTTTTGCCTTCTCCCTACAAGAAACTCGAAATAATCCGAAGTGACATTTGAACTCAGGATACCATCCGCATTGTCAGTTCCTTCTAACAACATTCTATATAGGGTTTCGCTTGGTTCCTTCTCAAGATTATAATGGCAAATCGTTGCAAAAGCGTAGTCGACAACGGAATCAAATGATGTGTGGCTTGTTCTTTCCAGGACTACTGAAACTCCTGGCAGAAGCTGCACCCCAAACTTATGGTTGAGTTTAACTGGTTCGAACATCTCCTTTGCCGATAAAAGAAGACTTGCAACCATCGGCACTTCAAAGACTGGAAGGTATAGTACAAGCTTGTTGTGTGCCTTGTTGTCAAAGAGCGCATCACCATAGAATTTGCCTTCCAGGGAAACCTTGTGATTACGCTTTGCCCAGTCCATCATTATGTGCACAAATGATGGAGCAGCATCCTCAATTATTTTAGCGTACATCTTGGCGTGCCAGACTGGAACCCTCTGGCCAATCATGAAGTAGTTCTTAGAGCCTACCGCCTCGATAACTTTGAATTTTTCGGGCTTCCCATCTCTGGACTTGAATTCGAATGCTCTCCTTATTGCAGAATCAAGAGCTTCTATACTGCTGATTTCTGGTCTCTGCTGCTCGTCTGTTTTTTCAGAGCCGTAAAAAAGGTTTCTGGATTTTTTGTATCTGTCCCTGGCCTGAAAAGCAAGGGAGGGGTATAGTATTTCCAGTCCGTTGATTTTGGCGCATTCGTCGAGCGAAATGCCAAAATGCTCTTGGACTAGCCTCCCGGTTCTTACATCTTGCTTATTGACGGAAATTTCGCCTGCCTGCTTTTTTACTCCAAATCGCATAACCATATTATGCTTTCCACCTTTAAAAAGTCGACTTGCTGTTCGTTTTTATTCGTCGAATGTGCGATTGTCGCACATCATGTTTATACGAGATGTGCTTCGAATTTAGTTGAACAATTGGGACATGAAGCAGGTTATGATTTTGACGAAGCGCTTTTTCTTATTAAATACCTTCCCGCAAATTCCTTTTCATGGAGATAAAAAACAGCGGCCCGAAGAAGGAGAAAGCAAATACTGGGAAGAAGTTCAGGGAGATGGACCTTGATGAGAAACTTGACTTTCTGCGCAACAGGGGCGCAAGCGACGATGCAATAGCCACATACAGAAAGGGCCAGATGAGAGAATTTGCAAATAACAATGAAGGCAGCCTTGGGCTGCCCACAAAGGCACCAAACGGGGAGAATCAATTCTCCTGGTTCTTCATGTCACAGGGGCTGGTAACGCAGATAACTGTAAATGGAAAGGACAGAATGGTTCCGGTTGTGGTAGAAGAACCATCGGTGATCTCCGCAGCGTCTAACGCTGCAAAATGGGTTATTGGGGGTTTTACCTCAAGGCCTCTGCATCCAGATGATGCGACATGCACTGTGGGGCAGGTGCAGATTGTCGGAGTTCCACAAGAGCGCATAGAACAAAAGATTGAGGAGGTAAGGAATAATTTTGAGACTCTTAAAAAAATAGCCGATAAGACATCTGAAACCCTAAGAAAAGAGGGTAGGGGATTCAAGTATGTCGAACCAAAACGCATATCTACTACTGTTGGTGAGATGATCATAATAGATTTTCTTGCTGATTGCGCAGAGGCGATGGGCGCAAACCAGGTGAGCAAGATGGCTGAGGCGATCGCAGACAAGCTCGCACAGATTACAGGAGGTAGATACATTGGTAGGATACTCTCGAACATGGCGGTAGAAAGAACAATTGAGTGCATGGCAGTATTCGATAAGAGTAAGCTGGCGCTTGAGAAGACAATAACTGACGTGCACGGAAATGAAAAGAGGCTCAGTTTTTCCGGGGATGAGATGGTGGAGAAGATTGTTGCTCTTGCAGCGTGGGCCGAGGAGGATCAGAGGAGAGCGACCACCCACAACAAGGGTATAATGAACGGCATATCTTCTGTTGCCCTTGCGCTCGGACAGGATACGCGGGCAATAGAAGCTGCTGCGCACTCCTACGCCGCGAAAAACGGTAGGTACATGCCGCTTTCCTATTTTGATACGGACGATGGGGGAAATCTAATTGCAACACTTGAGGTTCCAATACCTATAGGCACCGTCGGGACCGCAATCACCAAGAACGAGATGGCCTCTGCAAACCTTGGAATCATGCAGTGCAGAAGCTCGCTTGAGGTAGCAGAGGTGATGGCAGCGGTAGGGCTTGCACAGAACGTCTCGGCAATGAGGATGCTTGCTGGCGAGGGGATAGTCGGAGGGCATATACCATCTGATAAGAGGATGAAGGAGCAAAAAAGAAACTAGGTCTAGAGATGATGGCTTTGCTCGAGCCAACATAAAACCTATGAGGATAGCTTAAGGTGATAGCAACTTCCCGAGTGGTATGCATACTACCTTTTAGAGAGGCAGAATGGCTTTTCAGCGCCTGCGCAACTTGCGAAATTGAGTATTTGTTTGGTATGTTTATTTCCATGTTACTTTTAATAGCAAATACTGTTATCTTCGTAAGAAATTGAGGAATTCGCCTTTTAGCATGCCTGATTGGGCTATTATGGAAAGCAGTGTACCTGGGTCAATCTGCCTGTGATTAGGGACAACAACTATCCGCTTCTTATTATCAACAAATTTTATGAGTATTATGTGGCTTCCCCTCTGCCTTGATATTCCAAAGCCGTTCTTCCGGAGCACTTTTACAATCGCAAGCGCTGAAACGACAGGAAGTTTACCCATCCCATCATCCCACGCTTATTGTTGTCACTATCGGCAAAGCCGATCTGGAGAGTCTTGAATCCTTTGCCTCTTCAATGTATAGCTCTATCGCCTCCTTTATGTTCTTCTGCGCCTCCTTTACGCTCTTGCCTTGGCTTGCTATTCCGAGCTCCTCACAATAAGCGACATAGGCGATTTCGCCTTTGGTTATGATTATCGTGTATTTTCTGGACATTTACCCACTAATATTACCACGTAAGAATTTAATAAATGTTGTATCTTGAAGTTCTCTCTGAGAACAAAAAGAGGATATGTGGGGTTTCCACGTAGATCAATTACTGAAACTTTTCCACTCGTGGAAGATTGCGAAGGAAAAGTACGGGGTATCATAGGTAGTACAGAAAAAATATGAAGATAAACTGCACGACCCTTGGATGCCGTATCAAGGGAACCGATGGGCAGGAACATAACTAGGCTAACAAACTAAATCATGTGGTTTCATTTCTGTTTTTATCGTCCCATAAGAATTTCTTTTGCGCCTACCGAATAGTGTTTCGGAAGGCAGGGCAATGACCTTTCGAGTTCGCCCTTTATGGGTGCGAACTGAGCTTTGGAACCGCACCCATGGGCTTGATGGGATTCGGCTTTGAAGCCGCAACCTCACCCAGACCCGCTTACGGGTTTGTCGCCTGATTTGACGATAGCTTCTTGATTAAACTTCTTTCCAAGAAGTTTATTGGACTCTGCGGGGATCGCACCCGCGACCTTCCGCTTGCAAAGCGGACGCTCTACTACTGAGCCAAGAGCCCGATTAACTGTATATCTACTTTCCCATTTAAATAAGTTGATTTTTCTAAGTGAAACGTAGATACAACAATATCTAAATAGGTGGAAAAGTAGATTATATATGGTTATAGGATGGCCTTAGTTACAAAGCCGAAAAACAGGGGTTTCCCAATCAGGCTTCCTGGAAGCGCTTTGAGGGAAAACCGCACAAGGCTGATGAAGGAGGCCGTCTTGGTGCTTGATTCTGGAATATGGAACATTGAAAGGATTGGAGATGCGCTTACCAAGCTTAATCCAGATGCCAAAAATGCATTTAGCGAGGCAAGGAAGCTCATAGGTGGCAAGGGAAAAACGGATAAGGCAAGGACGGAGAGCCTTAAGAGAGCGCTTAATGAGATAAAGGCATTGATAGGAAATGAACAAGGGGTTGCGCTTAACTGGAATGATCCGACTCAGGTACGCAGCAGGCTCGCTGAAAGGGCAAGCAAGGCAGTAGATGCTGCATTTCCTAACGTTATGGAGATGGGAATCGGCAACAGACAGAGGAAGATTGGGAATTATCCCGAAGGAGTTGACGATCTGGTAGATGCTGCAAAGATGCTAAAGCAATTCGAGAACAAGGACAGGCGGCAGTATGGATTGCTTGACAGTTCCATAATTCACAAATTTGGAAACAAAATTGGGGCTAAGAATGCAACAGAGCAGCTCAACGCGCTGCTTGGTGTGGAGGGCAGGGTCAGTGCAGATACGCTATTTGACTACATAGCCGGCTACGGGGCAAACGCTACGCTTGCCAATGTCTTGATTGCGGCAAGGGAAAAGGGAAGCACAGGGGAAATACGTGAATTTCTTGGGAAGATAGACATCGATAACATAGGGTTATACTACCCAGGAACCAGGAGAGTAACGACAGATGGAGAAGAAGGAGGGGATGCTGCAGTTATGGCTTCTGTTAAGAGGCCGCCTGATGGAGGCGGTGGGGCGGGTTCGCAGAGCAAACCCGCAGGCAAGGCAATTGATCGCGTCTTTGAGCAGGCCAAGGAGCTGGAGAGCATGATAGAGAGGATAAAGGACAAACAGGACGTCGAGCTGATAAACATGGCAAACCACCAGAGCCTGACTTTCGCAATGTTCGCAAAGTCCGTGATGAACGTATTGCATGGCGAGGATAGGCAGCGCATAAGGGGAATGCTTTCAGGCATAGATGGCCAGATGCAGAAGAAGGCGGGGAAGATTGGACTCAAGATTTACTACATCCCAAAGGTAAAGTACTACGACCTGCGCAAGCAGAGTGAAGAGGAGTTCATCAAGGATTGGAACGCCTACATGGTAGATCTTCATGAATCTATGGACAACGGAAAATTTATCTTCCTGGGCCCTGATGGAGACAGGATGAGGATAGAGGAGCTTGAAGAGCTGCTCAAACGGCTCACTTCAAAGACTGTAGAGGGCTATGGGATCTTCACATCCTTGATAAGGGGTGGAAGCATGGAGGTAAATGCGCCAACCATGGGAAGCGAAGATGGGATTGCAGGCACGGCCTTTGGAGTATAGGCTAATTCTCAAAGGTGCCTGTTGTAATCAGCTTTTTATAGCTTTGCATGTAGAATAGAAGAGAGGTGTCTATATGGCAGCAGATGATGAAGACGACGACATGGATGATGAAGAAGATGATGACTTCTCGGATGATGATGAAGACTTCGATGACGGTGAGTGATCTCTTTAAACGGCCTTGATTTTTAGGGCTTTTCCTATTTTGTTTTTGCGTATTTATTGTACTTTTTGATGTCGTTCATGTTTTTTATGTAGTCATCTACCCTGGTTTTCTCATACGCGTTGGACTCGTATATATTCGCTTTGATATCGTTACGGTATAATGCAAATGCTTTGCTACCAATCAGGCTTGCGGGAAGGCCGCTTTCCAATTCCTCAATCTCCTTTTTAATGTCCTCAATTTTGTCTACAGCCTTCATTCTCTGCCCCCTTAACCCTTCTACCTTATCACGCTTTTGCGCCTTGTCGAGATTATCATCTGTCTGCACCTTTTTCTCCTCCATTAGAAGGTGCGTGGGAATTTTGGATAATTTTACATATTCCTCCTGCACTTTGTGATATTCGTCGAGCCGCTGCAGGTGTGACCATGAAAGATTCGGAACTTCATCATGGATTGCCTTCAGCGGTAGTTCTGGCACCGGGGTGATTGATTCCTGAATGTTTCTTAGCTCTTTGGAAAGGCCTGCCTGTCCCGATTTGAAGAAGCCTGGCGCCTCCTTTTCTTTATATTTGCGCTCTACGGCGTTGCGCTCCTGTGGGGTTGATGCGGCGTTAAGTTCCCTGTAGAATCCCATCTCCCTCTTATTGGCTGGGTCTGTAATGTGCTTTTTTACTGCATTTGGTACTGCGGTCTTTACTAATCTAGCAAATGGACGCTCTCCTTTGCTTAGCTTTATATTACTGTTTCTATTTGTTTTGGAGAATTTATTCGTCATTTCTTCTGCGAAGTTTGCACGGCTTTTGACGCTGGGGGCCCCGAGGCTGGCCGTACTTCCAAGACTCGCCGCATCCAACTTTGCGGCCTTTTTAAGCTGCATGTTCTTATACGCTGATTGCGCTGCATTAATTCCTTTTTTTATTACCGGCTTAACCAGCTCCTTTGTGACTTTTTCTATAGGGCTTCTTCCCTTGTGGAACCTGTGCTTTGCCTTGTAGACGTTCCTTCCTTTTAGGGTCCCCTTTCCAACGTTTATGCCAAGCAAAGTCGATATCCCAAAGAGCTCGAAGAGCTTGTTGCCCCTTGTGGAGCCTGCTGCAGCTGCTATTAGCACTGCTATTACTATAAGCGGGATCATCGCGTTTATGGCTCCGATACTAAGTGCAATGCCCAGCATCTTCTCGTACTATAAATGGGCGGTTTTTGATATAAATACCTACCTTCTCTTCCATAGGATCAGCAGTGCAACTGCGGTGCAGGCAATCAGTCCCATCACACCAAGGTTGCCGTACGCAAGCTCAAATAGGCCTATCTGCGCAGACTGCGAGGTCTGCGAGCTAAAGTAGGAGTAGTTTAGCACCTGGGTGCTCTCGGTGCATGCCCCAGATGCGCAGGTGGCCGAAGGGCTGGCCGCAAGGCCGAGCTGGGTCTGCTTCACTGTGACGGGCTGAGGCGAGGGCAGCCCGTAGAACTGCGCATACACAGTAGCTGACCCTATGCCGCATACGGTCTGCTTGGTGCTGAAGTTGCCATAGCTGCCGGTCTTGAAGGCCCCGATCAGCCCTAGCTGGCTGGTGCACACTCCTGTGCCGTTTGAGAACTCCGGTACGCAGTACTGCGTGTAGCCACCTGCGCTCTTGGCACATGATGAGGACATGGCACCTGTACTGTAGATGTTGCAGTTTATTGTGGTGTTTGCAAGAAGAGCCTGTGGAGGAGGCCCGCAGTCTCCTTGTGCATTGTAGTCGGTGTGGAAGGTAACTACCCCGGCATTAGAGTACGTTGTAGGATTTAGCGGGTTTGCAAGAGTGCAGTTTGTAGGACTATCTGGAGAGCCGAACTTGCCGAACTCGCACAGGGTCGCCTGCGTGGGGCTTACCTGGGGATTGTACTTGGCGAAATTTATATTGCCGCCGTAGTAGATGTATACCTGGGCTCCTGGAAGAGGCTTGGAGGTGCCGTTTGGAGTTATGTAGTCAAGTGTGCCGCTTATTCCAAGAGCGGTCCTGTTTGCATTGGTGTTGTTTACACTTGTCTGCAGGTTCATGGAAAGCGAGGTGCCATAGGCGAAGTCAAGGTCTAGCGGCGCTGATATCGTGTTGTTGAATGCGTCCTTGAATGTGTACACCATCCTGTTGTAACCAAGGGTGTTGTATGTAGGGCTGCCTGGCAGTTGCAGGTTGCTTTGCATATTTAGTTTGGTATCTACTGTATAGAGGCCTCCTACAAAGGAGAAGAGGCTCAGCACGCTTGGGGCTGTGGGAAGATATGAGAGCGCCGAGTTGCCAGATGCGTAGTTTGCAGGCACCTTGTTTGCCTGGCCCTGGCCGCCAAGTATCGCAGACGCAGCCTGCTGGCCGTAATTTGATGCATTGGTAGTGTTTGGAAAGAGCAGCTGGTAGCCAGGATACTGCTTGCCCCCCATGTTCTGCGCGTATGTTGTAATGAAGTAGTTGAGCTGGTGGGTTGCATTGATTATGTACTGGCTTCCGTCCCCTCCATGAAGGTTGTTTGTCGTCAGATTTATCAGCAGGTCTGAGAGCTGCCTTGGACTCTGGATTACATATGAGAGATGCGGCGAGACTATGCTGCCAGCGTCAGAGAGGTTCTGCTGGTAATAGGCATTGTCATTGGAAAGATATACTGTGCCTCCCTGCAGCGGTAGGGTGAGGCTCTGGTACTGCTGTGGGGTGGATGTGCCGGTATAGGTGTAGTAGTCCACAAGCCCTTGCGGAGCGCCGTAGGATACAGGAACAGAACCTTCGTGGTCACGATACGGCTTTGGAGGCTTGCGGGCCTGCGTGTCAAAAGGATGGCACCAGCCGTTGAAGTTGGTCCATTCCTGGATCAGGTACGTGTAGTAATCGTATGGGATGTAGACGTCTCCACTTATAGCAAGGGTCAGCGGCTCGTTGTATCCTACAGCCCCTGCCGTTGCGCCAGCGGTGCTGGAATTAAGCCCGAGCGCCCCTGACACTGCGCTCTGCGCTGAAGAGGCTCCGTTGCATCCAGAGCTTGGAGGAGCGCCTGTGTTTGCTATAGATGAGGCGCACTTTTGCAATGAGGCTTGGGATGAAGAGCTCTGCAGGAGCGAGGCGCCAACAGCTTCGGGGAAGGTGGAGAACTGGCCCCCTGTGCTTTCAAGGTACTGGAAAGGATCAGGCATGTTGTAGAGAGGGGCAGACATCAGGTCTATCGCACTTAGCCCCTGGCATGCAGAGCCTAGCTGCGCTGCTATGCTCTGGTTGGTGTAGCAGGTGTACTGCGAGTCTCCCTGGAACACCTTGGTGTAGTTCTGCGCGTTCATTGTCGTGAAGAGCAGCTCTGAGTAAAGGTTTGGATTCTCGGCAGTGTATGTGTACTCGGCCAGGTGGCCCGCGGTTCCCTGATATGCGTAGTTGGTGAAAAGCAAACTTATGCTCTGGTTGAAGCTCACAGAGAAGCCGGTATCGTAGAAGTACGGAGAGAATGCACCGCGTATGTCGCCGTTCATCCTTATCGCCTGCGGCACCTTGTTGCCAAAGCAGAGCAGTCCCAAGAAGCAGTATCCGGTCACGGACTGGGTGTCCAAGGCGATTATGTGCGGGCCTATAGCGGCAAGCGAACCCAGATAGCCGCTATGCGTGGCGTTAGAGGGAGTGAAGTTGCATGCGTATGATCCCGACGCAACTCCGCACAGACTGTACGTGCCGTACTTTTTTATAGAGTAGAAGTTTGAATCACCGATGTTGTCGAGCTCGGCTGCAGTCACGTTTGCAGAGATTATCCAGCCGTATGGAGGGTAGGTGTTCTGAGCAGAGAAGGATGCCGTGGAAAGGCTTGTGTAGTTGGCGGAGTGTGTGCCCCCTGCTGTGCACAGATATGAGCGCGTAGAGGCGGGCTTGCCGGCTGCTGAGCAGCTGGTGTAGGTGAGCGTGCATCCCTTAGAGCAGCTGACAGCGCTTGGGGGGGTGCTGACACAGCTGGTGGATAGAGCATTGGCTGGTGTTATGCTGCAGGTGCCAGTCTGGAACAGATCGTCAAATGTGGTGGGTCCTACTGCAAGGTTGGTGCCAGTGGTGTTTATCACCCTGAGCGTAAGGGCGCTGAAGAATATCCCCTTGTAGTTGCACTGGCCGGTGCCGTTGCATGAGGTTTGGTTCACATCCGCTCCGCCTGCCCAGTTGTCGAGTATGTAGAGATAGCCGTCCACATCCTGCATCCCTACAGGATGATGGTATATTGAAGAGTCGAAGTTGGTCTGTGAGGTTTGGCGGTATGTGCCAAGGAAGCTGCTTATCCAGGGGAACTGCTGGCTATAGAGCCCTTTGTTTGAGAGCCAGTAGGTTATGTTCAGTATCGCACTACTTCCAGATTTATTTTGTCTCTGGTATGCCAGGTTCACTGAATTTATGTATGGGAAGCTGTAGTTGTGGCCAGAATATGCGTAGATGTATCCGCCATCGCTCTGGTTCGCCAGGAACACTATTGTCCCTGTAGGAGAGGCTGCAATCTCAGGCATCATCTGTACGGGAATCGAATTGGAGCCGCCGATTATTATCGAGTTGTATCCGATGGTTATCTTGCTTTTGCTGTAGTTCCATGCGGTAATGTTATCTATCTCCGCCAGGGCCGGAGTATTTGAGGTCGTGCCAGAAGAGGAGTTCTGGACCGAGTAGAACCCGGTTAGGAAGGCGTCGCCCAGATAGTCTGCGGACATGTTGATTGGGGTGAATGAGGAGAGGCTCGTCTGGCTGAGGTTTATCGCCTTGTAGATGTATGTGGTGTCGTTCTGCGCCGATATCAACTGGCTCCAGTACTGATACCACTCCATGTCCCACACCTGGGAGTTTGGAGCTGGTGGCACGTCGAAGTTTGTGGTTACATACCTTCCCTTCGGCACACTGCGCAGCACGTATAGATAGTACGATGAGTTCTTTTTGCTGAGCACGAACGTGAAATCGTTTGGTAGGGAGGTTATCGACATCGGGTTGGAGATCGCAACTTCCACAGTTTGCGTGCCTGCGGAGTAGCCTTGGCAGAAGGGCGTGGCCTGGAACGCTGCGCCAAGGCAGTCTTTTGAGTAGTTTGCATATGTGTATGCGCTGTGCTCCCCTTTTGGATTGGTGCACAGGGTTGATTGATAGTTTTGGTCGCAGA
Source organism: Microcaldota archaeon (assembly GCA_028867435.1). Taxonomy (GTDB): domain Archaea; phylum Micrarchaeota; class Micrarchaeia; order Micrarchaeales; family CABMGC01; genus JAGWGI01. The sequence goes on from JAGWGI010000001.1 coordinate 18,960, forward strand.
ACCTGCAGTAGAGCGAATCCATAGATGGGACAATGCTCGATTCCACGTTCTGGAATCCTGCGCCAGTGCAGAACGGCGCATTTGTCTTTGGCACATTTGGCGCAGGATTTGCCAAATCCCACTGTGCATTTGTTGCCTGCTCTGTGACAGTGTTCTTGGGCTGACTCTGCCACTGGGACTGGAAGTTCTGCTGGGGGCTCATAGCAAGTGTGCCGGCATAGGAGACGTAGAACTGGCTGCCAGAGCTGATCGGCAGGGTGCCGAGATTGTTTGCAGGGGAGGAGTACTTCCAGGGGCTGAAGAGGTAATATGAGAGGTTGAGGTTCTGCCCGTATGGGGATGGCATCGAGAGGTTGTAGGTGAGATATGGAAGCACGTCGGTAAAGAAGCTGCTTGTTGCACCCGTCTGGAGGTTGTCGACTTCGGTGTAGGGTATTCCTGAGTTGTTTAGGTCCTCTATAGTGGTGTTCGAATAGTAGGTATAATTGTACGAGCAGGAGTTTCCGTAGCAGCCCCCTTGCGGGATGCAGACCTCCCATTGGTAGCTCCATCCAAGGTTGTTGGCAGGCTGCCCCTCATAGAGTATGAACCTGTTGGATGGGATGTAGCTAACCGATGAGTTTAGCTTTGGAACCTCGGCGTTCCAGGTCCACAGAGCGTGCTGGTTGAAGGGCGTGGGCTTGGTGAAAACATATGAGTTTGTCGAAAAGTCGCTCGAGATTGTGCTGTTGAATTCTGCCGAGTATCCCAGCGGGGAGACGTTCAGGGTCGAGTTGCTCTGGAATGTCGCGGTTCTTGGAGTGCCTGCAAGCGGGGTCGTTATATAGTTCCATCCAGGTGGGTATGGGTTTAGGGCATTATATGGTATGCATCCGCCGCACCATCCGGGATAATAGTTGTTGTTGATGTTTCCTTTTATTATTAGGTTTGCCTCTGTAGAAGTCTGGTGTGGCGTGCACTCATCGCCTGCAAAGTATGGGTTTGCCGTGAAGTACTGGTTGTCCATCGGATTCGCCTCTGGAGTGCTCGGACAAGTGAGCAGCCATGTGGCTATCGCCTCGTTGGTGGAGTTCACCTGGCCTATTGGCGAGGAGGTTGTAGTTGGGCCGTTAGAGGTCGAGAAACCCTGCCCGGCAGGATATGTTGTAAGCGAGCTTGCAACCACGTTTCCAGAGACTATCGGGCAGGTCACGGTGCATGAGCCGGCGTTTTTGATTGTGCATTGCGAAACTACCCCTGTGCAGTTTGATGGGGAGGCTTGCGAAGACGGCGAACTTGTGCCAACAAGTAAGTTTTGGGAGGCTGTGCCTGATCCACCCTCGCTGTCAAGAACTGTTCCTGTCACTGTGTATGAGCCGGATTTTGAGTATGTGTGTGGGCCCGGGAATGTTGATGGCGGTACTGGCGCTATGGATGCTGCAAGGACGGCAAGATCCGAAGCTCCGCTGCCTTTTGCGCTTGGTTGCGCTGCTGCTTGCTGGGAGGGAGTCCAGATTGCATTCACTGTGCCATCGCCCCAGGACCAGGTCTCAAGAGTTACTGATGCCCCAGAACCAAGGTTAGGGTCGCTTATCTGCAGCTGCGGCGTCACTGTAAGGCTGTTGGTCGAAATAGTAGAGGCAGCTGCAATTGAAGATGGAGAGGAAAGCGTGTAGGAGCCAGAGTTGGCGAGCGATGCTCTCTGGCTTATTGAGCCTTTCGCATTTGCACTGTCTGTAGCTGTGAGGGTCAGGATGTAGTTGCCTGCGACAGAGTATACATGCGTACCTGCGAATCCTGCAAGGGTACCAAGTCCATCTGATGCCGTCCAGACGGCACTTGTCGTGCCGTCGCCCCAGGAGAGCGTGGCAAGGCTAAGTGAGGGCCCGGTGTTGGAGTCGTTAACAACTGCCGTCGGAGTAGCACTTAGACCAGAAGCAAGGGTTGAGAAGGAAACTTGTATAGAGGAGAGTGAATTGGTTAGCGTTTCTGCGGTGGGGGAGTTTGAACTTGGAAAGGGAAAGTATTCTTGATGTGAGGCAGTGCCAGTGGCATCGGCACTGTCGATTACCAGCTCGGTTATGGTGTAATAGCCAGGACCAGGATATGTATGGTTCCCTGGAAAGTTCTCCGGCACGCTATAGCCGTTTGCCAGCCAAGTTGTATCAGAAGAGCCGTCGCCCCAGCTCCAGTCTATGTACGTGAGAGTGGCCCCATTTTTGAGGTTTGAATCGTTGATTGTGTATGTTGGAGTTACTTTGTATCCCGATGTGACCAGAGTGAAGTTGGTCTGCAGTGGATTTTGGGAGGCGGCTGTCTTGTTTGCAGAACTGGAGCCGCTTGAGCCGACCTGCACTTGCTCTGTAGCCAGGCCCGAAGCGTCTGCACTGTCAATTGCGTTTACCGAAATTGTGTATTGCCCTGAAGAAGAATAGGTATGGGTTCCAGGAAAGAGCGAGGAGGGAGGGTAGCCGTTATTGAGCCAGATGGTATCCTGGGATCCGTCGCCCCAGCTCCAGTCTATCTGGGTGAGCGACGCTCCGGTATTTGCATTTGGATCGCTTAACGTGTATGTTGGAGTCGCATTCAGCCCGTGCACAGATACGGTAAATGAGATCCCTATTGCATAAGGTCCTGAGGAGACTGTATTTGATGCCGAGGAAGTGGATGGCACTGAGAGCTTGATTAGCTGCGAGCTAGCTCCGGTATTGTCAGACTTATCTATCACTTCCACGCTCAGATTGTACGTACCTTGCTGGGAATAGATGTGGTTGCCTGGAAAGCTCGAGAGGGCCTGCTGGCCGTCGGATGCAGTCCAGAAAGTCTGGGAGCCATCTCCCCATGACCATAAGACCGATGTCAGTGAGGAAATTTGCTCCCCTATAGAGAGTTTTGGGGAAACGTTGAGATAATGGGAGGAAATAGTGAATGAGGTCTGGATTGTTGGGACAAAGGTGGTCTGGGCGGCTGAAACCAGGGAGCCTGCAACAACACCGAAGATAACAAGGCAGAAGACGGATATGACCAGTTCGTATCGCATTGCATCCACTTACTTCTCCCCAGCTAACTATTTATTCCTTACATCTGCAGAACAGATATAGATTTTGGCGTGGCAATCAATGCATGGAATATGACTTTTTGAAGTGGCTCGGGCACGCCAGCTTCGTTGTGGAGTCAGGAGGAAAGAGGATATTTGTAGACCCGTTCAGATTGCCAAAAAACGCAGGATATGCAGACATAATCTTCATAACCCACCCGCACTTCGACCATCTCAGCGAGGCTGATATAACAGGGATTGCAGACGGCCAAACGCACTTTGTTGCGCCTGAAGATGCCGCGAAGAAACTAGATTACAAGAACATCACTTTAGTGGGGCCAGGTGATAAGGGAGCTGTACTTGGGATAGATTTCGAGGCAGTGAGCGCATATAATGTAAAGCCAGAGAGGCAAAATTTCCACCCAAAGAGTAGCGGCTGGGTCGGGTACATAATAACTGTGGAGGGAAAGAGGATATACCATCCTGGAGACACAGACCTGATTGAGGAGATGAAGGGAATAGACGTGGATCTTGCACTCATCCCGTGCGGCGGCAAATACGTGATGGACATAGACGATGCGATACGTGCTACTGGGATTATAAAGGCAGGGCATTACGCACCCATCCACTACAAGGCGATCGTCGGGAAGGACGGTGCGGCGGCAATAGAGAAGAAATTTAGGGAGAGCGTTAGGAACAGCATAATATTAAAGGAGGAGGGGGAGGCCTACTATTCCTTCTGAAGGGATTGGGCAATCCTGCAGGCAATTAATAATAGTTCGCTTGGGGAAAGATTATACGGCCTTGACTTAAGATCGCTCCCCAGCTCTTTCACCTTTGAGAGTATCTGGCTTTTTTCCATTCCGAGTGTTGCATGAGAATCAAGGAGTGCGTTCCTAAGGCGCTTGTTCTTGTGCTGCATCAACATCGAGATCAGCTCCAACTCCCGCTTTCTTGGAGTGTCGCTTTTTGGTTTTAGGTATATCACCGCAGAGTCCACCTTTGGCACTGGGATGAAGTTGCCCTTTGGAACATCAATTATCTTGGTCATTGAAAAGCACAGCGAACTCATCACGCTCAGCCTGGAATACTTCTCTGTCCCTGGCTTTGCGAGCATGTGCTCCACGAACTCCTTCTGCAGGCAGAGCACTGCCTCGATCTTTTTGGAGAGCAGCCACTCTATCACCTTGCTGGACAGATTATACGGGACGTTGGAGATCATTATCTGGGTGTCGGATACGCGAAGCTCCTCGTCGCTTGCCTTGAAGAAGTCCTTGTTGAGGAGCAGGAGCTTTCTGGATTTGAGCTCCACCTTTAGGAGCCTGTAGAGGTTCTGGTCCTTCTCTATTGCAACAACGCGAGAGGCATGTTTGCATAGTTCCCTTGTCAGCATGCCGTACCCTGGGCCAATCTCGATCACGTTCTTCCCGTAGGCGTGCACAGCCTCGGCCTTTGCTATGAACTGGTTGTTTAGGAAGTTCTGCCCCAGAGCCTTTATCGGCTTTGAATATAGGTATGTCTTGGCAAGCATTGTCACACATAACGGAATCCGCTGATAACCCTTTTAAGCGTTAATGTGCTATCATAACGGAATCCGCTGATAACCCTTTTAAGCGTTAATGTGCTATCCTATTGTCTGGTTAAATGAAGCTGCAGTCGTCTATAGAGTTCCTCCTGACATACAGCTTCCTCTTCCTGCTGGTCGGAGTGATAATGAGCTTTTTGTTCTTCTTCGCAACTGCGCCAAAGGCGATCATACCCTCTTCATGTCAGGCAAACGGCGGGATTCAGTGCAATACTGCAATAGACTACGTGAACCAAAGCGGGGGATATTCGCTCATCACCATCTCGCTTTCAAACATGCAATCCGTGCCGATAAATCTGAGCGGAGTGCAGGTCACGATAAACACGGCAAACAGCATAGCGGGGGGCTGCGTGCCATTTGTATTGTATCCGGGGCAGAGCGCAACCTGCATAGCAGCTATGACCCAGACGCCCACGGCACAGAGCACTGTGAACGGCTTCTTCTCCGTAAACGCGCTTTACTGCAACAGCGGCCTGCTGAACCTGGCCAACGGCTGTATAGGGGGCACTAATGTGCAGTACGGGGGCTCATTCTCCATAACTGCGATTCAGCAAAAAACCCTGGTATTCTCAGTGCAGGTGGGGCAGAGCCCCACAACCCAGCAGTCGCCCATCTACCCGGCAAGCCCGCTTTCGATGCCAGGCGGATACATAAACGTGCAGAATGGAGAGGTCACCGCGCTTGCCAACGGCTATGGATTTGGCACTGCCAACTACATAAACCAGCGCCATGTCAACCTGATAGTTGGACCTTTTCCGAGCTCGGTCTCTGCCCTGAATGCAAAGACTGCTTGCAGCGGAATCTACAACACTACCTATTCCATAGCTAGCACTGCGATCTACGTGCCTGCGGCAAAGCCATCAAGCCCTGTGATAAACGCATATGCCGACAATGGCATGGAGGTCTTCTATCGCACCTCATCGAAGGTATGGAGCAACGTGCTTGACGGTTCTTTGTGGAGCCCGGCCACTGGAGTGGGAACTGCCGGGCCAGATACAATCACCCTGAGCACTGGCGCAGTCAATTATCTTGCGATAGACTGGTATAACAGTTGCGGCGACGGGGTTCAGATGCTGAGCATACATGGGCTGACAGGCTAGTCCGAAAAGCGCTTTGATACGCTCGCTATTCCCTTGAAGTTGCCCAGCTGCATGCCCGCGTCGTCAGACGAGTTGAATATCTCTATCTTCACCTTCTGCCTGTCCGCAAGATCCAGCACCTCCTGCACGCTCCTCTCGTTGAGTGAGGAGTCGTTGACCATTACAACTGCTGCATCGTACTCTTCTAGCGAGGCCTTCACCTGCTCGGTTCCAAATGAGGATGATGCGAGCTTGAGGCCCGTTAGAAACTTGTTGAGCAACTCAAACTCCCTCTTCACCTGCTCCTGCGCAAGCAGCGAGACCACCGCATCACTTTGCATCGCCTCCCTGACCCCTCCCCTCTCCGCATCGCTGGCAAGAACGTAGAGCAGCCGCTTCCCCACTTCAAGGTGCTTGTCGCTTATGTATTTCTTGATGTCTTCCTTGGCGAATCCCGGGCCCGCTATCGCGACCACCTCGACTTTCATGTTCCTTGCCGTCTCGACTATCTGGCTGAAGTACTTATCGCGCTGCGCGTTGTAGTCCTTTTCCTTCATGCGCTTGCTAAGGTGGCTGTAGAGCTCGGTTATGATCTCGATACCGTAGCCGCGGATGTACGCAGCGGTTGCCTTCTCCTCGTCAAGCGCTATAACCCCTATCCTGGGCTTCTTTGAATCCTCAACGGCCTGGCGTACGCGCCTTAGTATGTAGTCCTTCCACTCCCTCTTCTGTATGTCGATCGTGTCTCCAACGGCGGTGTTGATTGTGTGGTAGCTGTTTAGCCTGATGAACTCCTCTGGCCTGCCCCAGAGTATCTTGCCTGTGAACCTGAGCATGCTCGCACCCTTGTCTAGCTCGACCTTCTCTACGCCTAGCTTTATCAGAACCTCCTTCTGCTCGCCAACGTCGCCCTCGCTCGCCCTAAATCGCCTGTAGCTTTTTGCCTCCACGTTATCGCCTATTGCCACTATCCTCTCGATAAGATACAGATCGTCGAATGAGTCCGGACGCAGGCGTATGGTGTTTGTAGCCTGGAAGTTCTTTATTATGTGCATTTTCATCGCTCTGCTTTAGATTTACCTGTCTTCTTTACCATTTCCGCCAAGGTCACCAATTTGACTTTTCCTTTCTTTATCTGCACATCTATCCTCTTTCTTTTTCTCTGATATGAGTTTCCCCTCAAACTCGCTTTTGGGTATGTATTCCCTGCCCAGTTCCAATATTCCGGCTCTTATAGCCTCTGATTTTGTCTTGTAGAAGCTCTTTTTTACTAATTCCTCAAGTATGGCCTCCGCCGCACCATCCAATCTTACTATAGTCTCCAAATTGTCACTATATCAAATTGGTATCAATATGATAATATATATCTTCACGGGGCTTGTGGGGATGGCGAAATAGGTTAAAAGCTTTAGATTCAAGGTTATATCATGCTCGCTGAACTCTCGGTTGCATTCTCTTCCCTGATCGCGCCGCTCACAGGCACATATGCGAGCATAAACACATTTGTGGGAGCCTATGGATATCTTGCGATCTTCATACTGATGGCACTTGAGTACGCATCGCTTCCGATACCAAGCGAGATTGTGCTGCCACTGATAGGTCTGTTTGCAGCGCGCGGTACGCTTGGGTTCCTCCCTGCGCTGCTTGTAGTAGCACTTGCCGGGCTTGTAGGTATGGGAATAGACTATTTCATAGCCTATTACCTGGGGAAGGATGTAGTGTACAAACACGCATCAATGTTCCACATAAAGAAGCAACAACTAGACGATTTTGACGCCTGGTTCTCGCGCAACGGCAGCTTTGCTGTGTTCATAGCAAGGCTAATACCTGTGGCAAGAGGGCTTGTCAGCTTCCCCGCTGGGTTTGCAATGATGAATAAGCGCGCATTTTTTCTCTACTCTTTTGCAGGCGCCCTGATCTGGGATGTTGCGCTCATGCTCTTTGGTTACTATGGGCTCTCTTCAAGCAGCGTGTCTGTTACAATAAGCGCCATTGCAATCTTTGCAGTGGCGATATACATTATTTACAGGCTTGCCCTATCTGGCATAAGAAAAAGGAAGTAGAATGGTTTGCACAGACGCATGGCATAAGCACAACTCATCAGTTGCAGGGGCCGAATTTAGGCAGTAAGGAATGGGGCGCATATGCAATATTGCACATTAAATATGTCGTAATATGCAAAATCATTAAATATTAGATAGTATAGTATATTTAATATGGCAGATTCTATAGCCCAAATATTAAGAAGGCAAATGAGCGAGTTTCAGCTTATCTACTCCTCAGACGGGATAATAAAGAGGGACAACCAGGCAACTCTCTCTAAAAACATAGATAACGCATTAGTAAAAGTGATTGTAGGGGTCAGAAGGAGCGGCAAGTCTACACTAGCCACTCTGCTGCTAGAAGGCAGGACTTTTGCCTACGCAAATTTTGATGAAAAGGGATTGACGGGCATCAACCTAGATGAACTGCTTTCTTTCCTAAAGGAAGTGTACGGTAATGCAAAGATAATATTTCTCGACGAAATCCAGAATGTGGACAGGTGGGAGCTGTGGGTTAACAGCATAAAGCGTCTTGGATACGATCTCATCATAACAGGATCAAACGCAAACATGCTAAGCAAAGAACTGGCAACGCACCTTACCGGCAGGTATGTGCAGTTTGAAGTGTTTCCATTCAGTTTCGCAGAATATCTACGCCTCAACAGGCTCGATGCGGCAAAGCTCAGGGACGAAGGCAGAGAGGGCGAACTAAAGAACGCACTGGAGCGTTATATGAAAAGTGGCGGATTTCCAGAGTTGGTGGCAAAGAATCTCGACCAGAGCTATCTTAAGACGATTGCTGGCGACATAATCTACAAGGACATAGTGCTCAGATGGAATGTGCGGCACATGTCAGAACTTGACAGCGTGGCGAGCTATCTCGCATCGATATGCTCCTCAGAGTTTACAGCAACTAAACTAGCGCATTCCCTAAATATGAAGAGTGCGATAACCGCTCAAAAGTACTGCAACTACCTGCACGAAGCTTATCTCTTTTTCTATCTTAAAAGGTTCTCTTTCAAGGCAAAAATCAGGGAGAAAGCTCCAAGGAAGGTATACTCAATCGATACAGGAATTATATCTGCCATAGGAACAAAGTTCGCCCCTGATTCTGGCAGGCTCATTGAGAATTTAGTGTTCCTTCAATTACGAAGAATGAACATGGTCGAGAATCAGAATCTCTTTTATTATAAGGACGTGGCAGGAAAAGAGGTTGACTTTGTAATAAAAGAGGGGCTGGCAGTTACCCAGTTAATACAGACTACATACGCATCGAGCAGAGAGGAGGTACAAAAAAGGGAGATTGCAGCACTCCTAAAGGCTGCCAAAGAGCTGAAATGCGATAAGCTTACAATCATAACCTGGGATTATTCAGCCACCGAGAAAATCGAAGGGCACACAATACAATTTGTAGCGTTGTGGGGATGGCTTATTCAAAACGATTTTGCCCAGAAACGTTTGGCATGAGTGCCGCTCCTACCCAATTGCCGTTGAACTTCGGAGCTAGCTATCTACGCCTTTAAGATATACCATCTTTGGATAAGAGTTTGCTGAATTTCTGCGTGACACTTTTTCTGAGGTTATATGTGTTTGCAAATCTTGCGTATGCCAGCCAGCCGTCCAGGCTTTTCGAGGCATCTTCATTAGTCATTAGGCCGTCCTGACACCTCTTTGTGAATACCTCTAGGCGCTTCCATATCCTCCTTGCATTGCTTTTCTTGAGCAGCTTGTAGTCTCGGAAAACCCTGAATCCTAGGAAGGTTATCCCTGCGTGCAGGGGGAGTATCTTTGTCTTTTCCTTGTGCAGCTCTATATCGAGGCTTGAGCTGAGAAAATTATCTATGTCCGCCCGCCATTTCTCAAGACGGCCCTTATCGTTATCAAAGATCACAAAATCGTCTACGTATCTAATGTAATGCTTTGCCTTCAGGGTGTGCTTGACGAACTGATCAAGTTCGCCGAGGTATACGTTTGCGAAAAACTGGGAGGTGAGATTGCCTATTGGCATTCCCTTCCCTTCTATTTCAGATTTGTGATTCGCCAATATTATCCGTATAAGCTGCATGACCTGTGGATCTGCTATCTTATGGCCGACAATTTTTAACAAAATGCCATGGTCTACGGTATCGAAATAATGGCGTATGTCGGCTTTCAGCGCAAATCCCGCGATGCGGCTTGCTTGCATGCGGGCGGTTTTTCTCATAAAAAACGCCGCTCTCCTTAGCGCTTTGTGGGTTCCTTTCCCATTCTGATTTGCAAAGGAATCATAGATAAATCCCTTCTCAAGAATCGGCGAGATTATGTTGCACAGGGCATGATGCACAACCCCGTTCCTGTACTGTCGTCGCGCTGTCTTCTTCTCTTGTTCCTTGTAAGTGTGTCTTCGAGCTAGACGCATCAGAAAAAGAAAATGATCACTTCTTTGCAGGCTTTTCCTCCTTGTAGGTTATGGTGTGGTTCTTGACTATCTTTATTATCTGGTCAATTGCCCTTCGTATGTCGGCCTCAGTCTTTGCCCCAGTGCAGATGATCTTTCCGTTCTTGAAGAGAAGAAGCGCTGCCTTTGGCTCCTTTATCTTGCAGATTGCGCCTGGGAACTGCTCAGGCTCGTAGTCGATGTCGCTCGAGGCCTTTGCTATTCCGTAGAGATCTAGGTCTATTCCAAGGTCTGCGCTCGCTACTATGTTCTCGACCCTGAATTCCGGGCGCAATATGGACTTGCCGTTCTTGGGCATTTAATCACTTGTATAGATACCATGAAAGCTATTTATATATATTGATGGCTAATTAGAGTGTCTAAAGTTTTTGATAACGTGAGCATATGGCACCAAGGTCACACGGTCTATTTATCGGCAGGACAAGGCACCTTGCAAGGCACCATAAGCCCTCAAAGCTGGGCCTTACCACCCTGATAAAGAACTTCAGCGTAGGCGACAAGGTTGCGATAGTGCCAAAAGGAAGCTTTCGGGACATACCACACCCAAGGTACAGGGGAAGGATAGGCGAAATAATAGAGAAGAGGGGAGATGCCTACGTGGTTGAGGTGTCTGTCTCAAAATCCACTATAAGAAAGATCATAGTCCCGCAAAGGCATCTGGAAAAACCATAATTTGCTTTGCGTTCGGCAGCTTGTTCTTAGGATGGTTTAATCCTCGTTTCTGCAGCTTGGTCAAATTTTTGCCTTGTTATTTGTATTATAGATTCCGTAAGCTGATACTCTTTCTTCTTTACGCCTTTGTATATTGCCTGCAGGTCGGCATCGCTTGCCCAGTTATATTTAATATAGGCAATCTGCTTATTGAGCTCATGAATCCTATCCTTTGCTTCATTAATCTCTGACATGCCAACCAGGCTACCTTTATAGCTGTCGAACATGCAGCCCGAAATTACCGAGCCGCCGCCTACCGCGAAAACGCCAACTAGTGTGGCCTCCTCATATCTATGGGTTATTGCCGCCATGATGCCAACTGCAGTCAAGGGAACAAGCATCGGAGTTAGAAGGGCAGGATATAGAATCACGTCCGCAGCTGCGCCTGAGATCGTGGAGATTTTTTCCTTCTTTAACACCTTTATGCTCCCCGAAAGGTCCTTTTCTATTCCCCGCCTAATCTGCTTTAGCATGAATTTTGACAGGCTATACTCTAGGTGCTTGCCCGTAAGGATGCCGGATATTTTTGCCGCGTTATTCGGGGCATGAATTATACGATCGATGTGGGACTCTAGTATGCTCTTCTGCCTCTCTGTTTGGAGTTGTGGCATATAACCACAGATACTATGATTTTCCGCCTTTAAATACGTGATTCATGACTTCGTTTCAGCGGGAAATTTTACGAGAATTAGTGGCTTTATTCCCTTTCCAGCTTTCTCCTTGCGGCGTTGATTATCCGGTCGAGGATCTCCTTGTCCTTTTGAATTATTCCGTTTATCACCGCTTGCGATTCGATGTCTTTTTGCCAGCGTTGCTCAACTTGGCTTATTTTTGCCTTTACTCCTTTGAGAGAAACGGTGAGCTCGGTTATTATTCCGTACTGGCTTACTGGGCGGGTTTTTGCCATTGTAATCAGAAATACGGTCCCGCTGGCGGCTATGCCAGCGACGTCATAGATCAGAAGCCCGTGAACCTGCAGGTTTGATAGGGCTTCAACCAGAAGCGCCAAGGGGCCTAATGATAGCAATCCGAAAGGCAGCGAGAGCTTTGCTATCGCGATTGACTTTGTCTCTGAGAGCTTCTTCTCTTCCCTCTTGATTTCTTTGAGCTCCCTGAGAAGGTCGTTTTTTATGTGCTTGACTATGTGGTTGCCCAGACGCTTTTGCACAGCATTGTAGCTTTTTCTGCCGCCTTTTGATAACAGCGCCTCTATCTCGGAGGCGTGCTCAGGCATTGATAGTATTTCCTCTACTTTGATCCTTATTATCCCTCCTATCTTCTCCTTGCTTGCATGCCTCATTCTAACGTTAACGACTTGGATTTCAGATTTTAAATAACTGATTCAGGATTTGTTTAGGATTAGATTTCGGGAATACTGCTTCGATAGAAGATTTAATAGTTTAACAGTTAAACATGGAAGAATTAGTAAAGATGTCAAGTAAGGGGCAGTTGGTCGTACCAAATATTATTAGGAAGAGGGAGAGATTCAAGGCGAATGACAGGTTCGTTGCGTTTGAGATATACGGGGGCGTGGTATTCAAAAGGGTTGCAATACCAAAGTTCAAAATGGATGTTAAGCTGCAGATTATCAAAAGCGATGAGGACATAAAGAATGGCAGAGTAAAGAAGGCAAGGGAGTTCCTTAAGGAACTAGGCTAATAGAGCCGAATGGCCTCATCTTTTGCAGTATGGCTTTTGGGATGACGCGCTTGCTGCGATCGTCTATTTCATACGATACTCTAAATGGCCCAACTCTTAACTGCCAGAGATTGGAGCCTGCCACCCAGCGGCTTTCCGATTTGTGGATTTTCCCAAATTCTTTTTTATCGACTTTAGCCACTGCTTTCTTTCCCTGTGCCTTTTTTTCAAAGGTCTTCTGGAAAGATTCTGTAACGTATACAGTATAGCCCATGAGTCAACTTTGGATTGCAGGCATAAAAACGGTTCGAAATTTTTAGTAAAATTTCGGATGGTTTTAGAAGTGGGGCTTGCCATAAGGCCTTGTGAGCAGATAGAACCTGCTCTCCCCCTTTAGCTCAACTATTATCCTATCTGTTAGAAGCTTGATCGGGTCCTGGAGCAGAGGCACCCTCTGCGAGATATCTGCAAAGCTCTCAAATGGCTTCTCTTCCCTTGCCTTGATTATTGCCTGCAAATGCTTCTTGCCTATGCCAGGAAGCAGCTCTAGCGCGTGCTCCCTTATGTTTATTGGGCCAGCCTTGTTGAATGCGTCCACGAACTTCTGCTCGTTCCTTCCTATGATCTCTGGAATCAGGTGCTGCAGCTCATTCCTCGAGCCTTCTGTAATCTCTGAGTAGTTGAGCCTTGAGCGTATGAGCGCTATCTTATCCCGATCGCCCTTGCCTATGTAAACCCTATCGCCAACCTTGAGCTCTGCACCAGGCTTTGGCACTGCCTCAAGAAGCGTAAACTTGTTTTCCCCGAGGAGCACTGTTACAGGCTCGCTCTTTGCAGAGCCGGACTTGCCAGTAGGCAGATAGTCGAGGACTACTGCATATTCCTCGAGTTCTTCCTTTCTCTCAAATTCCGGCATATATACATCCCATACCCTGGTCTTAGGCCTACTTCCCCCTGTACTTCCCAACAGCCTCGAAAGCCTTCTTGACAACCTCGTCTTCAATGGGATTCTTCTCAATAAGCAGTACGTTCCTGAGCTGGACCTCTGTTACTGGGAGGATCTCGGAGATCTTTGTAGAGGTCTTCTTGCTTATCCCCAGCTCCTCTAGCTCCTCTGAGAGCTTGTTTGCCTTCTCCACACTGAGCACTGTGAACTTCTTTGCGTGGTCATAGGCTATCTGTTGTTCGTATCCCAGCTCGCCCGCCTTCTTGCGCTCTTCGAGAATCTCCAAGGTTTCGGAGAGTGAGATTGGCCTGCTTTGCGTTACTTCCTTTCCTATCATTGCTACACCTTAGGATACTTTAGTAAAAGCAATTATTAAAGCTTTGCGTGACATTCTATAACTGACGCTATTGACGGTGGAAACGTGGATGCAAAGGAGGCCTACGAGCATATTCTCTTAGAGATGAGAAAGCACATATCAGGCAAGAGCGAGACCATAGAGCTGCTCTTCATTGCTGTGCTTGCAAACGGCCATGCGCTGCTTGAGGGAGTGCCGGGAGTGGCCAAGACCACGATGACCAAGGCGCTTGCCTCGACCATAGAGGCTGACTTCAAGAGGATCCAGGGAACCCCTGACCTTGAGCCAAAGGACATAGTGGGCTACACATACATAGACGAGGCTAACTCCCTGACTTTTAAGAAAGGGCCGATATTCACCAACATACTCTTAATAGACGAGCTCAACAGGGCGCCGCCAAAGACCATGAGTGCGCTTCTTGAGACCCTTGAGGAGAGGCAGGTCACCGCAGGCGGTGCTGACATGTCGCTACCAAAGCCCTTCACTGCTTTTGCAACCCAAAACCCACTGAGAATTGAGGGTACAGAGACTCTGCCCAAGGTGCTCGCCGACAGGTTCATAATGAAGATAGACGTTGATTATCCCAGCATGGAAGAGGAGGAGGCGATGCTAAGGATAAAGGAGAAAGAGGAGAAGAACCCTGTGAATAAGGTGATAGGGATAAATGAGATACTAGAGTTCCAGGGCCAGGCAAGACAGGTAGCCATGCCAGATGATGTGGCCAGGTACATAACAAAAATCGTAGCGGCAACAAGAACCGACATCCACGTGGTAATGGGTGCAAGCCCAAGGGCTGACATAGCTCTGATGCAGTGCGCCAAGGCAAAGGCTCTTGTAGAGGGCAGAAATGCAACAAACATAGATGACATAAAGTTTCTGGCAAAGCCAGTTCTCAGCCACAGGATCTCAGTGAGATCTACCGGAGGGGTAGGGGTTAGAGGTATAATAGACGGGCTTGTGGCCACGCTCTAAAGCTTTTGGGTTAGGAAACGCTGACATGCACGTAATCTACTGCGCTGTTCCCGAAGCCGTCAACCGCATCTATTGAGATCGTGTAGTTTCCTGGCTGCGAGTATGCGTGGGTGCAAGACAACTCGCACTGCTGCAGATTTGAAGTTGTAGGGGCGTTGGGATCGCCCCATGCGATTGTGGTTTGCTGCGCATTAATCTGCGCCTTCTGGCCGAATGTATTGACTGCATTTGCCCAGATGTTGCCGCTCAGGCTAACTGTGGAGTTGCTCATGCTGGCAGTGACTGCTATAGAGGGCTTGGCAAAGTATCCGGTTAGATTGGAAGTGGATGATGAACCATTTACCAGAGTGGTGGGGTAGAGTGATTGCTGATTCGTGTTCCCGAAGCTGTCTACAGCATGCACGGTTATTGTGTAGGTTCCGGCTTTGGAATAGGCATGGCTGCACTGGGTCTCGCACTGCGCCATTGTCGAGTTTGTGAGGTTGTTTGGGTCGCCCCAGTAAATGGTGGTCTGCTGGGTGTCGATGCTGGCCAAGGCGCCGCTTGAATCCACTGCATTGGCCCAGATATTCCCGTTTATGGAGACTGTGTCGCCTGAAACGCTTGCGTTAACATCTATCGATGGCTTTGCACCGTTTTGTGAGAGGACGGAGTTGGAACCTACAGTAACCTGGATCTGCTTTAAGCTGCTATCGCCGAAACTGTCTAGTGCGGAGATGGTTATGGTGTAGTTTCCTGTCTGTGCGTAGGAATGGGAGCAGTACGAATCGCATTGGGCAAGGGTGGAATCTGTGGAATTTTGCGGATCTCCCCAGGAGATTGTGGTCGCCTGATTGTTCATTGTTGCCTTGACCCCCTGCGAATTTACCGCACTGGCATAGATGCTGCCGTTTAGGGCCACAAGATTTGCGGCAACCTGATAGCTGAGATGTATTGTAGGAGGGGCAGAACTGCTAGAGAAGTTGCTCACCAAGACATGCAGTGACTTTGCACTGCTATAGTTTAGGCTATCAATTGCAAATATCTCTATCTGGTAGTTGCCTGCTTGGGAGTACACGTGAGCGCAGTACGAATAGCATTGGGAGAGGGTGGTGTTGGTGCTGTTGCTTTGGTCTCCCCATGAGATATGACTCGCCTTCGCATTCATTGTGGCGGGCACGCCGTTGGGGCCAATAGATCTTGCGAAGATGTTTCCATCTATGCTTACAAAGGTTCCAGAAACATTTGTGCTCACCTGTATAGCTGGAGGCGTGGAACTACCCGATGAGGTGTTCTGGGATAGAATGGAGATGTTTATGTACTCGTGATTGATGTTGCCGAGGCTATCTACCGCGTCTATGAATATTGTGTAGTTGCCCGGCTGGGGATAAGTGTGCCCGCAGTAGGCCTCGCACTGCTCAAGCGTGGTGACTGTTACATTGTTAGGGTCGCCCCAGGAGATGGTGGTGTCCTGCAAATTCATCGATGCTGCCGCACCTGTGGCATTTACTGCGGTTGCATAGATGTTCCCACTAAGGCTCACCGTGTCAGCTGAAAGGCTTGTGCTGACAGTTATTGCTGGTGGGGAGTTGCTCGCTGCGAAAGCTGCTGGAACTAGAAGCAAGAACGAAAGTAAAAATGCCAGCCTTTTGATGTTCGATGCATTCATCAACCAAACCTAAATCAACCAAACTTAAATCCAACTTTAACCGGGAACACTTACTTGCAGGTACTGCTGGTTCGTGTTTCCAAGGTTGTCCACTGCTTCCACGGTAATAGTGTAGTTGCCAGCCTGAGAGTAGGTGTGGCTGCACGATCCTGATTCGCATACTGCAAGAGTCATGGCAGTTAGGTTATTTGGATCTCCCCAGTATATCTTGGTTCCCTGGGTGTTCATGACCGCACTCGCCCCGCCCTGACTTACTGCAGTTGCATAAATGTTCCCGCCCAGAGAAACAGTATATCCTGACGTGGCTGCACTAACCTGTACCACAGGAGCCGCGTTAGGGTTTCCGGAAACTGTAGTCGTAGAAGTGGTGTTTGCTTGGGAGGAAGAAGAGGCGGTAATGTATACGTTAATGTACTTCTGTGCCGTGTTTCCAAAGTTGTCAACCGCCTCCACTGTTATAGTATACGACCCAGGCTGGGAGTAGTAGTGTCCGCAGTATGAGTAGCACTGGGTCAAGGTGGTGGCGGTTAGGTTGTTCTCATCGCCCCAGTAGACCTTTGTGTTCTGGCTGTTGATTGAAGCAGACGTTCCGTTGTATCCGACTGCATTTGCCCAGATGTTGCCGCCCAATTGCGCCATCTGACCAGAGGTGCTGGTCACACTCACCTGTATCGAGGGCTGGGCGTTAGGATTTGCATTGGCAAAGGTGGTGTTTGAGGAGGATCCAGAGGAGGTGGATACGTTTGGCACTCGCACAGATAGGAACTGCTGTTGCGTGTTGTTGAAGCTGTCTATTGCTTCTATGGTTATGGTGTAGGCACCTGATTGCGAATAATAGTGGCTGCAGTATGTGGCGCACTGGGCCATTGTTGTGGTTGATAGGTTGTTTGGGTCGCCCCAGTAGATCTTGGTGCCCTGTGTGTTCATCACTGCGTCAGTTCCGGATTGCGTTGAAGCCGAGGCATAGATGTTGCCGCTAAGGCTCACGAGATATCCTATCGTGCTTGTAGAAATGACTATTATCGGCTTGGAAGTCGCATTGTAGTAAGTGCTATTGGCAGATGCGCATGGAAGAAACGGGTTGCCGCATCCCGGCACGGATCCAGAGTTGCCAGAAGTGCTAGATGAGGCTGAAGAGGATACAGTAACAGTAAGCTCATTCTGAGCGGTGTTGCGAAGGCTGTCTATCGCCTCTATTGTTATGATGTAGGTGCCTGATTGCAAGTAGGTGTGTCCGCAGTATGTAGCGCACTGGGCCATTGTTGTTGTGCTCAGGTTGTTTGGGTCATCCCAGTATATCCTCGTGCCTTGGGTGTTCATCACTGCATTCTGGCCGTTGGTACCTACGGCATTGGAGTAGATGCTGCCATTTAGAGTCACGGTGGCTCCAGATACATTTGCGGCAACGGAAATTGTCGGTGGAAGCGTTGGGTTTGGAATCGAGCCCTGGCTTCCTGAGGTGGTGCTGCCAGAACTATTAGAGGGGATCGTAATTGGTATTGGCTTTTGGGCGGTGTTGCCTAGATTGTCTAATGCCACAATGGTTATGATATAGTTGCCTGGCTGCGAGTACTGGTGTCCGCAGTATGTGGCGCACTGGGCCATTGTTGTTGTGCTCAGGTTGCTTGGATCGCCCCATGAAACCTTGGTCTCCTGTGTGTTCATAACCGCTGGTGTTCCGCTGCTGCTTACCGCCTTTGCATAGATACTGCCGTTGAGCTGCACCACGTTTCCAGTGAATGCCGCGGTTACCTCTATTACAGGAGGAGCAGTAGGGCTGGTCTGGGATGAAGAAGATGCGGTGCTTCCGCTAGAAGAGCTTGATGGTACCGTTGCCTGAAGCGATGCGTAGTTCTTGTTGCCGAAGCTGTCTACTGCAACTATCCCTATAGTATATGTTCCCTTTGAGGAATATGTGTGGTTGCAGGAACCTGCTTCACACTCTTGTAGTGTGGTAGTTGTGAGGTTGTTGTGGTCTCCCCAGGAGATTATGGTGTTCTGTGTGTCCATTGTGGCCTTGCCGCTTATTTTCTGTGCGTTGGCGTAGATGTTGCCATTTAGGGATACGGTATAGCCTGTTGTGCTTGTAGTAACCGAGATTGTGGGAACTGAAGAGGGGCCGGTGGTAGCACTGGTGCCTGAACTTGAGTTTGTGCTTGAGGAGCCACCAGAAGTGCTGCCAGAGTTTGATGGAACCATGACATGGTAGATGTACTGGTTAGAGTCGCCCGCATTGTCAGTTGCAGTGACAGTGAGGTTATATATGCCAGCAGACTGCGGGTAGGTGTGAGTGAAGTGCGCAGGACAGCTATAGCTAGATGTGCTGGGCAGCGTGGCATTCACCCCATATCCTGATTGGACCTGCATGGTATAGGTATCGTATCCTGCAATTTTCTGATCTCCCCATGACCACTGTATCAGTTGGAGCTGCGCGCCGACTGCGTTTGTGTAGATGCTGCAGGTAAATGCTGCTGTGTATCCGCTTATGCTTGCCCCCACATTCATTGTGACTCTTGAGCTGTTTGGATTCGTTGGGCCATTTGGTACTGTAGTTGAATAAGAGCCGACCTGCGCTGTCATCGATGCCACGTTTGTGTTTCCTGCGGTATCTATGGCGGCTATGGAGATTGTGAAGTTGCCGGGAAGTGGATAGGTGTGGCTGCATGCACTGCGCTCGCACTGGTAGAAGGTCTCAGGAGTGCTGTTGGACGTGTCGCCCCAGTAGATGAACGTGTGGTTAGCTGCTATTGCGGCCTTCTGCCCCTTCTGAGGTCCGTACTGCAGCAGTGCATTGGTGTAGATCTCACCATTGAGCGTGACTGTCTGGCCGCTTATGGCAGGAGTAACCTGAATGATCGGGTTTGTTGAGGATGGCGCTGTTGTCGATCCTGTCGATGTACAAGAACCTGAAGCGCCCTGAGGCACTGTTATTGGCAGAGTAACGCTGTTCCTGTTGCCTTTGTTGTCCACCCCAATTACCCTGACATTAAATGTACCCTGGCTGCTGTAGACAAATGTGCAGTTGGAGCTCAGGCAGGATGTTGCAGTGTTATTCTGGTCCCCCCAGTAAACCAAAATCGAGGAGATGGCAGTCGCGCCTGATCCTGAAGCAGGGTATATGTTGCCGTTTAGGGTCACTGATTCTCCTCCATTGTAGCATGGAGTTATCGACATGACGGGCAGGTACTGGCCCGAAGGCCCAAGACCTGGAGGCGGCTCGATATCGACGTTGAACTTGGTTGTGTTGGTGTTGGCGTTGCTGTCCTTGACATTTATTGTAATCGGATAGTTCTGGTACTGCGTATATGCATGGCTTATCGTGCTTGGCGCAGCGCTGGAATTTGAGGTGCTTGAGCCATCGCCCCATGAAACTATGTATGAAGTTATCTGGGCCCTCTGGTTCCTGTAGTTGTACCCTCCAGATGCATAACCTGTGAGCGAGATATTGAGGTTGCTAAGGCTAGCTACAGAGTAGGAGATGATAGGGATTTGCGATGGCGAGGTGGTTGCCTGGTTGTTTATGTTTACAGACTCAAGCGTGGATGCCGAGTTCCCAATGTTGTCGTAGGCGGTTATCCGGACTATGAAATCTCCGTTTGAGGTATAAGTATGACTCTGGGGGAAGAACCCTGATGTTGTCTGGCCATCACCCCAGTTCCAGTTGATGTATGCAATATTTGTGGCCTGTGAAGCTGTAGGCGATGCGCTTCCGCTTATGCTCACGGAGCTGATAGATATCTGCGGGGAGCCTGCGGAAATTGTCGGAGAGCCAGAGAACGAGGCTGCAGATGCCGTGCCAACCAGAAGCATAATTAATGCAATTGGGATAATTGGCGCAGCCTTGATGCCGTAGATGTTGCGCGCAAACAGATCTTCCCCAAGATTCCCATTTTTATCCATAGTAGTATTGTGGTTATTCTGGTTTATAAACATTCAGTCAAGATTTGTACTGGGAACGATGCCAGTTAGTGGTGGAAATTAATCATGTCCTGCATCCGGGTGGGGCAGAGAATAGCAAGGTATTTAAATTAATGCGAGTATATAAAGTCATAAATTGGGCCGTTGCATGTATGTATTTGAGAAAATGAGGCTGCTTGTTATGCTCGTCTTCCTTGTGGGAATGACGACTACGGTACTTGCAGCCATAGGCTCAGGTAGCAACGGCGGCGGCGGAAACCCATCTACAGCTACAGGAGCTCAGGTAGGCACTCTGACCTCACAGCTATGCGGGATAGTCAATGGCGTCAGGACCATTATAGGAGTTCTCGCTCTGGTCATGTTCCTTGTTGGGGGAGTCCTCTACTCTGCCGCGCACTTCATGCCTGCTGCCGGTCAGATAAAGGCAAACATGCAGGGATGGTCCATGGGAATGATACTCGGAGCTGTTGTCGGAGTGATACTGGTAATACTTGCACCGATAATCGTGAACCACCTGATTTCATTCGACTCTAGCATCACTACTGTGGCCTGCTAGATTTTTGCCACTTTGGCAAGGTTTTATCTATCTTCTAATCCCAAGATATTTGGGTATTTTTGATGACTGCCCTGAACTTCAGGCTATTTTGCACCATTGCAATAATCGTGCTTGCGGTAGGTGTTTTCGCCGCTGCTCCGGCGCCTGTAATAGGGCCTGGACTTAATACGACAAGCAGCACTGGAGGGGCTACTACAAATGGGATCTCAACGCTCACCTCCCAGCTATGCGGCATAGTTGCAGGAGTGAGGACCGTCATAGGGGTTGTGGCCCTTGTAATGTTCCTTATAGGTGGAATACTTTATTCCATAGCGCACTTCATGCCTGCTGCCGGTCAGATAAGATCGAATATGCAGGGATGGTCCATGGGAATGATCTTCGGGGCGGTTGTCGGAGTGGTTCTGGTTCTGCTCGCTCCGATAATAATAAACCACCTGCTCGCATTCGGAAACGGGATCTCGATTCCACAGTGCTAGACTCTGCTTTTTATCCCTTGGGCTATTAAAACAGGATATGCAAATGGCGTTTCTAAGGGACCCATACCTTCTGGGTTTTTTCCTCTCGGTTCTGATCTTCCTCTCGTTCCAGGCTGCAGTCGGGATATCATCCGACCTATCGCAGACCATACAGATATCTGGAATTCTGGAGGCTGTTTTGTTCATCTGCTATGCAATGGTGTATCTTTCTAATAGGGCGCCGGGAAGTGGCGTGAGGATGGCATTGAAGATCTTCCTAGCTCTTGGCATCGCAAATCTGGTCGTGGTGATTGCAGGAGCTGGAGCGCTTAGAGTCTCTGTAATCGAGCACCTGCTCTCCTTCTACAGGATAACTGGGATCTACTTTGTGCTGCTCATACCGCTGGTCTTCTTGATTTTCTTCGGCACTTATCTTCGAAGAAAAAAATACATTGCCATCGGATACCTTCTTTTTGCCGTAGCTATCGCCCTGCTCTGCGTGCTCTTTCTTAGCGGACTGATACTAAACCACTATAAGATAGACGACGAGCTCTACATCTCCTTCATAGGGATGAACGGGATGCTGCATGGAGTTGACCCATATGCGGCTTCGCTCTCATCTGCCATATTTTCCAATGCAACTGATGGGACCATCTCCTCGATAACGATAACAACTAGCAACAGGATAATAGGCACCCTAAACTACCCTTCGCTTTATTTGCTCTCCCTTGCGCCATTCTACTTTGCATCACCTCCGACGCTGCAAAACCTCTCAGGCATTGACCTCAAGCTGCAGACTGCCGCGTTCCTTCTATTGCTCCTGCTCGCTATCGCCTTTTCGCTTGGAAACAAGGTGCTTGCAAAGCCCCAGTTCGCACTGATGTTCTTTATTGCCGCGGCGGTTGGCCACGTGGCATCGATAACCACACTGCTGATGCTTGCGCTGCTCGTTGTGGCCTACTCTAGGCTCGAGTCCAAATGGTCATGGCTGCTACTCGGGCTGTGCATCTCGATACAAGAGGAGCTCTGGCTCCCTGTGCTGCTGCTCATCGCATACTCTTTCAACAACTACGGGCTTGGCAAGGGGCTTAGGGATGTTTTTGGAGCTGGGGCAGTCTTCCTTGTGCTCAACGCTTACTTCATCCTGATTAGTCCCAGTGCCTTTTTCAGCAGCGTCTTGGGGCCAATACAGCAGATGCTGATCCCAAATGCGATCTCCCCGTTCGGCTATGCGCTGGTGACCTTCTATCAGATGCCACTGGGCTCTTTCGGCGCGATTTTCGCGCTTGCGGTGCTTGGCAGCCTGCTCGCCTTTCTTTACTTAAACCGCAAGGCGCTAATAGGGCTTTTTGCTATGGTGCCGCTGCTCTTCCTTTCGCATTCAAATCCAATATACTACACGTTCTTCGCTGCATTCCTTGTAGCGACGGTATTTATTGAGGACAAAAAGATTGATGGAACTGCGAGGCGATATTTGAGAGGGAATGGATGGCTGCTTGGCACTATGGTGGTTGTGCTGATGGCAACTACTGTAGGATTTGTGTACCTCTCACACCTAAGTTATCTAGAGAACTTCAACATGACTGCATCAAATTCCTCGCTGCAGCTGCTTTCTGGCCACAATGAAAGCATCTACACCGCTACGCTCCACTACAAGAACTTGTCAAACGGCACGGTTTACATGATGCTATTTGGCGCATATGATACAAACATGAGCGCATTTGGTTTGCTGGGGCAGCGGATAGCAGAAAACGCCTCTGATTGCACAGATTATCCGTGTGCCGTGAATCCAAATGTTTTCACGCTTCAGGCAAATCGCACGCTCTATAGGATAAGAGCGAGGATCCCATGGCCTTCAGGGCAGAGGATCTACGCAGTAAGGCCGGTGGTGTACAACTCCGCCTACTACTATACCCCCGGAGTTCTGATTGCTGAAAACTCCAGCAGCCAATCGCAAGGCCCTCAGGCAAACTAACCCTTTTTATTTATATCATTGCAATAACTTCCTGATACTATGGGAGGGGTTCTGAACGATTCTCTTGAGACCTATAGTGCAAACCTCAAGCTCATTTTGCTCTTCTCAATACCTTTTATAATCGCATTTTTGATACCGCTCTTTGCGCCGCTGCCCACATTCATCAGCGCAGGAGGGATCTTCCTTAGGACTGCGAGCATTTTCATAAACCTAAATGTGATAAGCCTGATTGCGATCGTGATACCAATCTTTGTCTCGCTGCTCTTCTTGAGCTTTGCGTTCGTTGCGATAAGCCTGATAGTCAAGGCAAGCAGGACGCATGTGAGGACTGCCAAGTCAGTGCTAAAGGGCATAGAAAGATACACTGCAAAGGTGTTCTTGGTCTGGCTGGTCTTTGAGTTCATACTCATAATCGTGAACATAATAGGCTACTTCCTAAACATCCAGGCCGCACTCACTGCAATTGTGGGCTTTGTTATCTTCATGCTGATCTTCTACGCGCCAAGCGCGATAGTGGTAGACAACAAGCGCATAATTAGGGCAATCAAGGACAGCGCAAGACTTGTGCTCCGCGAGCCGCAGTACTTTTTGATGTGGATCTTCCTCCTTCTCATTGTGCTTGCGGTGATAGACGCATTCGCGATCGGAATAACCGGTACTCTTGCAAGCAGGTACATAGTGCTGATCATAAGCTCGATCTTTGTTTTGCCGTATTTTGTGATCTTCCAGGCAGAGGCCTACATGAAGAGGTTCTCGATAATAAGGAACGCATAGCGAAAAGGAATTTAAATAAGCTATGCGATAGCATATTGAGTTAGATGGGTGGGCTATTTCAGAAAGTGGCAGTGCTTGCGCTTTCGCTGCTCATTCTCTTAGGAACTGCAAACGCAGCTGGAGTAAATTCTGCTGCGCCTGTTACCGGGACTTCGGGCAGCAGCTATATCTGCACAAATCCCACGCCTGTGGCGATAAATTTCAATAGCATACCACTAATAGGCATAGCTGCCATAGCGCTCTTCATCTCCTTTGATGTGATAGCAATAGGCTATGTGGTTGGCAAGCTCGTGCCTGGCACCCAGCTGTCGCAGTGGGTGAAGAGGGAGTACTGGGAGGTGACAAAGTCGGCGATACTTATAGGAATGATATATTCTGCGCTGATATTTGCAGGAAACATCGCGATACACCTTGTGCCGGTTGGTATACCCGCCTCAGGCGGAAGCCCCTTCACTGTGCTTACCAATGCCGCGCAGTCATATCTTGGGCAAACCTTCTGCGGCACTCTCACTTCTACTGCCACAGGCATTGTAGGAGTATCCAACTATGCAGACTACTTCTACTATCTTGGCATTGGCAGCGGGCTGCTGCAAAAACTAGAAGTTGGGTGGTATATACCTGTTCCGATACCTGTTCCCGGAGCCCCTTCATTTACCTTGGGAACAGAATTCGGGTACGAAAATGAGATGGTAATAGATCTTGACATCAATGCCGGAACCTACAAGTCACTTGTCAACGATGCGCTCACCTTTGTCGTTGTGCCGCCGTATGTGATAATCGCAATGGAATACTACCTTCTGCCGGCGCTGGTCTTCATAGGGCTTGCATTCCTGATACCTTTTGGCTTGATACTCAGGGCGCTTCCGTTCCTTCGGGGCATAGGTGGAACGCTTATAGCCCTAGGCGTTGGTGCATCAATAGTCTTTCCTCTCGTGCTGGTGCTTGTGAACTACCCAATTACAAACATACTTGCACAGCAGCTTCAGAACCCGATCAACGCAGCATACAGCCAGAATGTGTGGTGGCTCAATCTAATACCTTCGCAATTCTTCCCCATTGCTTCATCTTCGCTCCAGAGCGCTACTGCAGGGGCCGAAGGATTTGTGGACGGCTTCTTTGGGGGGGTGGCCAGCGAGTATCCTGCACTCAACGGAACTGTTGATTATAGCTATCCTGCGCTGCTCCAGTTCATACTAATAGTAGTTGACCTTGCGATAACATTCCCTATAATAGAGGCAATTGCCAGATCCCTAGGAGGCACGGTGAACATACAGTTCGGAAAGCTGAGGATAAAGTGATCGTTATGCAGATGATGTTATTACAAACAGCTGCCTCTGCCTGCACATTCGGAGGGCTAAACAGCAACGACTGGGTCGGCATTTGCGTGCTAGTCATTGTTATGAGTTTCATGATATCGGCAGTGATATACGTACTTGCAAACCTTCTCCCTAAGAGGGACTCTGAGAAGATAAGAGGCTACATAAAATTTGAGTATGCACAGCTTGTCTTAGGAATAGGAATAGTAGTTGTGCTGCTTGGGGTCTCTGCCGCAGCGTGCAACTTTACCGGGGCCCTGACAGGAAGTGGGCAGTCGCCATTTGGATATGCACAGGGCTATGTGGGGGGACTTCTTTTCCAGCAGGGACAGACCCTTATGTCCTCGATGTTCGGCGACACAATACAGCTCACGCTGGAATCGACAATAAGTGAAGGGGTGATCAGCGCAACACTTGGGAGAATTGGGCAGATCAGCCAGCTCCAGAACATAAATGGCCCATTTGGAAGCAAGACATCTGTAGGTGGCAAGGGACTGGGCTCAATAAACTTCCCTCTTGGAAAGGGAGGAGGGATAACTGTAAACCTCCTTACTCCGGACTTCAAGGAACTCTTTGAGGCATACGCCTCGGTCATAGTGGACTTTTACATGCCAATACTTATAGGCTGCATGATAATGCTTTTTGTTGTCTATATCTCCCTGCCGATAATATCCGCTGGCGCGCTCACAGTGGTGGTGCCGATTGCAATACTTCTAAGAAGCGTCTCGTTCACAGGGCCGAAGCTAAGGGAGGCGGCCAATGGATTTCTTGCAATAGCAATAGCACTCTATTTTGTGTATCCGGCTACATTTGTGATGGACAGCCAGATAACAGGGTGGCTCTACTGCACTCCGCCAGGTCATCAGCCATGCAACCCATACCCGCAGTTCCTTCCGGTTTACAAGCTTAACCAGACCACGCCAATAGGGCTCCTTAGCTCAAACTCCACGCCAATCAACGTTTCGGGAGGCACCTTGAGCCTACCGCTGCAGTATTGGGGAAGCTCTGCATACCAGTTCTTTTCTAGCACAAGCTCGCCTAATCTCGGACTCAATCCCCTAAACCCATTCAATGTGCTATTCTATGGCCCAAACGTGATAACAAGGGACGGTGTTGAGATGGCAGAGTATCTGCTCAGGGGAGTTGTGCTCATGGCCCTAAACCTTGTACTGACAATGGGGCTTGCATACGGGTTGTGGAAAGCCTTCACAGGAGGGCTTAACTTCATGGGAGGAGGACATATCTGGAGCTGAGTTTATGAGTGGAAAAATAATAGCATTGGCTGCATTGCTCATTGTGGCAGTGCTGCCGATAGCCGCATATGCAAGCTCCCAACTCCCTGCAGTACTGACAAATCCGCTTGCGCCGTTCCAGAACTGGGCTCCTGTAATCGCAGCAGGCATACTGCTCTCATTCTCGGTAGCAGGCTTTCTATACATGCTTGGCAAGATAATACACGACAACAACATCAGCACAAGGGGGATAAATGAGGCAGGCCAGTCGGTTGGCACTGCAATCTTTGCAGTTGCCATAATATCCTTCATGATTTTCTTCGGAAACTTCATATACCACTCCAACCTGGTAACAGGAGCCATAGGCAGGGATGTGCAGGCAATGTGCGCTGGATTTGCATACTCTCAGCTAGACTCAATCTCCGGAAATCCTACCAGCAACATCTGCGCCCTTGCTACATCTGCGCAGACTGGTAGTGCCACTTCTGCAATAGACTACCCGCTTGAGGCCAGCTATATAATAACAGCAAACCTTACCAACCAGGCGGCAAACAACATGAATGGCTTCTATCAGCTTGAGGGCCTAACGCAGTTCCTAAGAAGTCTTAAGGCCATAGACACCATGTGCGAGATAGGGCCGGGATGCACAAATCCCATCACTAGGCCCGTCTTCCAGCTGACTGTGAGATCCAACCCGTTTGCCGGGTACAAGGCCATACACTATATAGCGACACCGCTGCAAAGGCAGGCACTAATAATACTATATTCCTTCCTGATACAGCTGCTGCTAATGCTCCTGCTGCTCAACGTTTGGCCATATATGCTAGCAGCTGGCATACTGCTGCGTGCGATACCACTTACAAGGGGGGCCGGTGGGTTGCTCATGGGCATCTCGCTTGCTGCTGTGATAGTGCTGCCGATGATCATCTTAATAGAGTACAGCATGCTAAACGGCGCAGTGCCCGCAGACGCGCTGGTTGGGGCAAGCCCCTCAGATATCACAGGGTTGACCATGAATGGTCTTCCTGTAGGGCAGTTAAACGTGCCTGGAACCCAGTACTACAACCAGCCAATCTCAAAAGGGGGTACTGTGGTAACCTACAATGCGCTCACGCAGAACTTCTACGTCTTCCCAAACTCAACTAACGTGGCAAATTACAATAACTGCTACCCGATAGACGGCAGCATGCCGGCAGAGATAGCAAAGGACAGCGCTGCAATGGCAGCACTTGGAATTGGATATACTTTAGGGCTGGGTGGATTCATCCCTAGCACCCCAAATGTGCCAATCGGCATACTGTGCAGCCCAAATAACATGATATCTGCTATAGTTGCTGAGACGCAGGTGTATGGCATGATGTCTGTTGCAGGATTCATATTACCCCTGCTAAACGTGCTGCTTACCATATCTGCCGTAAAGAACATCTCATTTTTGTTCGGAGGGGATACGGACATTGCAGGGATAGGAAAGCTGGTGTAGAAATGGATCTAGCAAAAATAGCAATGGTGTCTATTGTGCTTCTGGCTATTTGTACCGGGATCCTAGGAGCAGCTGGACAGAACGCTGCAGGTCAGACGGATTCGCCTGGAATAGCAGGCAGCGCTCCAGATGTTACAAGCCAGCCGCTGTGCAACGACCTGTTCGGTGCGACTCCAGTCTTAGGCCAGAGCTCATCGTCGAAAATTCAGGGCTTGTTTGGAACGCTGGCAAACTACTCGACATACAACAGCATGCTCGAGGACTCGCTGCTTGTAGTAGTAGTTGCGATGATGGTGCTTGCGATGATCTATGCGTTCGGCTACGCGTTCGGTGCGAACAACATAATTGCAATGGCAAAGACAGGTTACCTTGAAGCAGTGCTCAACATAATCATAATAGTAGTGCTCTTCGGCGGTGTGGCGCTCATATCAAATGCGGTGCTTTTTCTAAGCAGCCTGGGAGGCGCGGTGATCTCAAGCACCGGGGTCTCTCTTGCCAGCTCGCCGCTCACTACCAGTTCTGGGATAACAGGACTGCACGAGATGTACTATTCCATCTGCTCCACATATTACAGCAACGCGGAAACGCAGATAACAAACCTGCTGGCCATGGGCGCGCTGACATATCTGGACAGCATAATCAGCACATTCACTGTGAGCATAATGCCAAATGGATTTGGCATAACAATCGTGCCTGCGGGGGGCTATTCAATACCTGCGATATCTCCAATAAGCTTCTTTGACCCTATAGTTACTGGAATTGTCTCTATGGAAGTTGGGATAATATTTTTGCTTTCGATAATATATTATCTATTCCCGCTATTCTTGTTCCTGGGGATATTCCTCAGGTGCATACCTATCACAGTTGCCGCAGGAGGCGCCCTGATTGCGATGTTCATAGGATTCTATATATTCTTCCCCGCTCTGGTATATCCATTCACCGCGGTCTCATTCACATGCACGCAGCAGTGCAGTTCGGCCAATCCAATCCAACACGACGTGAACCTTGGCAGCCAGAGCATACTTAACGCCTTTCCATTCACATCTGCGCTATCCCTTGACCCGATAGTGCCAACAATCGATTACTTCAGCCGCCTGGTGGCTGAGAGCTTCTTCCAGATACTTGGTATAATAATAGCGTTCCTGATAGCATATACGCTGATGGAGACCTTTGCCGATTTGCTCGGAGCCCCGTCTCTTGAGGGAAAAACAATGCTGAGGAATATAGTATGACTACACCGGTTGCATCAGCCTGCCTTGGCAGCGCTGGGAGTTTTTTTAATTCCCCTTTCACAGACTGGATACCGATAGCTATTGCTGGGGTCTCGATAGTTGCCGCAGTGCTTGCAATAATCTATATCGTCAGTCCGCTGCTCGGCAGGCAGGAGGTCAAGACCTGGGCCAGGGCAAAGATGTACGAAGTGTTTTTCGGCCTGGTTGTCATATTAGTATTCGCAGGCATGTCCACCTCGATCTGCGTATTCCAGCCCATACAGCCATACTCGGTAATCAACCTTGTGCCAAGCCAGTGCAACTCCACGGCAGTCAACAGCCTCTACGGTCTATCGGAGTGCGACCTATATACGTACAACGAAGTAACCATCAACGCGCTCAACACTTATGCCGCAGTCTTCACCGCTGCGCTCTCAGATTTCCCGAAATTCAGTGTGACTTTCCAGAATAATTATTTGCCGTATGGGGTCTCAACCGGGATTGCAGATGTAGACCTTGAACCCCATGCAGTAGTCCAATTTGTGGCCCTTGCAAATACTGCGATGGGCGGACTCATCATGCTCTCCCAGCTGCAGCTTCTGCTGCTGGACATATCACTCTTGATATTTGCGATATTCATGCCGCTTGGCCTTATACTTAGGATGTTTGGCATCACAAGGAGCTATGGAGGGACACTGATAGCATTTGGGATGGGGATAGGGATCGTCTTCCCGCTTATAACCAGCATATCATACGGGTTCATAGACCAGGTGGGCAATAGCCTCAATATTGGCGCTGCAGCCAGCAGCTTCTTCTCGGTTGGAACGCTTACTGCTTTCCTCGCAGAGGATGTACAGTTCATGACAGGGATTGGTACTGGCAATGCCAGCTTGATACTTTCCGCCCTGATAGCACCATTCAATCCCTTCCTTGAGTTTACCGGACTTGTGGTGCTAGGCAGCTTGATGCTGCCGTTATTAAGCCTTACAATAGTTAATACTTTCGTGCTCGACTTCTCGCAGGCTGTAGGCGAGAGGATGAGCTTCATGGATTTGCTCGCAAGGGTAGTGTAGGGTTGTTTGTATGAATTTGAGGATTGCATTGCTGCTTGTTCTTGCGCTTGCCGGAATGCTGGGCGCACAATCTGTTTACTCTCCAGTGTCTTTAGTTGCAGGCATAAACCCTTGTGCTAATAACAACTATGCAATAAACCAGGTAGCTCCATGGTACTGCACAGACATAAACCAGGCAATTGTCAGGGAGTGGACATCGTGGCTGCCCGTCGGGATGGCTGTGATAATAGTCTCTTTCTCAATAGCAGCGATGATTTTCATAGTTGGGCTTGCCCTGAGAAATGAAAGGGTGAGAAATTTTGGGATTGGGGAATTTTATGAGGCCGCTGCCACTGGGATCATAATCGTCTTCTTCCTCTTTATCGCTGCAGTAATGCTTGGGCTTGTGCCTGCGCTCTTTATCGGCACGACAAACCCATATGTAACTGCGCTAAATTATGTATCGAGCGTTTCCCAGGGAACCCAGCAGGTGATTTACAGCCTGTTCGGCGTTGTGAACCTCGTTGATTTTTATTCAAGTATAAACGTAAGTGTCAAGGTTGCCAACAGCGGCAGCGCTTCTGACCTTGCAAATTTTATAGCAGGCTGCTTAAATAGCAAGGGCAGCAATACCGGCACAAGAGGCGCAGTAGCGGCTTTGTGCAAAGGGGGAGGGCTTTTCGTGGGCTCTGTTCAGGAGCCTCTTGCCTTGTCGCTCGAGATACTTTTTGCAGCTCCTGCAAACGTTCTACTTCTCACTTTGATGGACGGGCTTGTGGTGCTCAACATAGAGTTTTACCTAATCATATTTGCCATGTACTCTGCAATACCCGTCTTTTTGCTCCCTGGCGCAATACTTAGGGCGTTCATGCCAACTCGCAGCCTTGGAGGCATGATGATGTCAATAGGCATAGCGTTCTTCTTTGTAATGCCCATACTATTCTCTGTTGCCTTCTACTTCACTCACCAGAGCGCAGTTACGGCGCTAAATACTGCAGCCTCAAGGCTTGCGCAGTACGGCTCAGGCAGCGGGGCAGAGACAAACGCGCTCACGCCCACAAGCCCGCTTGTCACCACCCTTAGCAATCTGCAAAACGGCATGGGTGGCTACTGGCTGTCTATTCTCTTCTACCCGGCACTGATAATGGGCATGACGTACTTCTCGGTTATAACAATGGCTGACTTCATAGGCGGATTCGCGCACAGCACAGGGAAGATTATCGGGCAGATGTAGGCCCACTCGATGATATTTATACTTTCGCAGCATGATATACACGGGATTGTTTGCCTAGCCTAAAGATGCTCCTATTCGTCTCTTTCGTGGGTGCTGCGCTCGTTATGATACTGGTCAGCGCAAACCTGCCGATCCCCGGCTTTGCAAAGTTCATAATACTAATCGTGGGACTAGTCCTTGACATACTAGCTGCCGCCACCAGGTTCTACAGCAACCTCTTCATACCATTCTACAAGATGAAGAACGGCACAGTGGTTCTAAGCGAGGAGGATCCTTTTCTCCTATCGCCTTCTGGGGAGGCGATAATATCAAGGAGGGGGGAGAGCGTGTATGCGACGGCGTTCCTCAAGATCCCGGTGTACAGGTCGGCAACAGAGATGAGCGCAGAGGAGAAAGTGGATTTTGCAAGGCTCTTTAGCAGGATAATAACACTCAGCAAGACTCCCTTCAAGCTCAGCACCCAGCTCTATACGATAAACAAGGATGATTACATCGGCAGGATAAGCGACAAGCTAAGCGAGGTGGAGGAACTATACCAGAAGGACTCCGCAGGCAAGTCTGCCCCGCAGGCAACAATAGACAGGGAGAGGGGGCAAATAACTATGTGGCACAATTTGCTTGAGAGCATAAGCAAGGCGCAGTCCCATGCCCTGCTCAACTATGCATCAGTAACTGCTGTGGGCGGCAGCGAGGACGAGGCAATTTCGCTTGCTTCGCAGCAGGCAGACGAGCTTAGCGCAGGCATAGGTTCGATACTCGGGGCGACACCGACACTCATATCAGGACAGGAGATACTGCTCATAGTGCAGCCTGAATACACAATACCATTCTCTACTGTAAGCGAACAGATACGGCAGAAGACTATGGAAGAGGGGTTATGATGGACGAGCAAGCGGTGATTTACCTTGTCTTCACCGGTGTGGTGGCGTTGCTTGGCATACTGATGCTAAACAGCTACGGCGCCTTCGGGATCGCGGCTGCGATACTCTCGGTACTGACAATACTGTTCATACTCGTGCTAAACTACATGGACTTCTTAGTCTTCCCTGCTTTCACTTCGTTCTTAAACGTTAGGATCCTGCCTGCAAAGAACTATGTTATACCAAAGAGCCAGAACTGCGTAATAAAGGAGGTAAACGGGCTCTATTACGCAACTGGATACCTCACGGCCAACATCTACAACTACATCTTCTCTGTCGAGCAGGTTGATGAATCAGAGGAAACAAAGCTGGCCGAGGGGCCAGAGAAGTGGGAGAAGCTTGTGATGAACGTTGGCTTCCCGTTCAAGTTCCACATGCTTACCTATGCAGAGGATCTGCAGAACTTCAGGGAGGAGCTCGAGGGCAAGAGGGGCTTCCTTGAATTCCAGCTCTCGAAGGAGACGCAAAGCGACAGTCCCAACCAGATGACCATAGACGACTTCAACAAGAAGATCAACATTGTGCAGGCCAGGATAGACAGGCTCTCCTCAGGCGAGAGGCCGGTAGGGAGCCTGATGTACATAGAGACAATAGCCGTTGGGGTGAGCGAGAAGGCCGCAATGGACGCGCTCACAGGCCAGGTTAACCAGCTGCAGACTGTGTTCAACACATTTGATCTGAGTATAACAAGGGTTGTAGGCAGGGAGCTCGCAACGCTCTTTGGCTTCGGGCACTTTGTGCCGAGCACTCAGGCAGATCTTGAGGCGCTGTTCCAGAGGCAGACCTAAAGTGTTTATAACATGTACTGAGATGTGATATCATGACGCTTGTAAGGATTCAGAACCTGATGAGCAACGAGCTCGCAAAGCGGGTCTTTTTGACAAGGCCTCCAGAACCGCCTCACGAATACCTGCTAAACGACCCCACCAACTCGATTTTCATAGGGATAACCAAGATATTCAGCTCCCCATTTACCTGGAGCTTTGCAAATCTCACCAACCCCCACCTTGCAGTTGTAGGGATAACTGGCGCTGGAAAGAGCTTCTTTGTGAAGACATTTCTAATAAGGGCAAGCTACATCTGGAACGCGAATGCGATAATAATTGACTGGGCTGGGGAGTACAAGGCATGGGTGAAGCAGAGCGGAGGGACTGTCATCTCACTTGCCAAAGGGGACTTCCTCAACATAATGGACCTAACCGGCATGAAGCCTCTTGACAGGGCAAAGCAGATAATCACCTCATTTGAAATACTAACTGACATCGGAGAGTACCCTGAGCAGAGAAGGCTCACTATGGAGGCTATAGAGCAGTCTTATGTGAACCTTGGTTTCCCGCTTGCCTCGGTGCCTGATCCTATCAAGGAGCCCCCTACACTAAAGAACGTGATTTCGCTGCTTGAGGAAAAGCTGCAGGACGGAACCTACGAGTACCCTGCAGAACTCGAGAACGCGATATACAGGCTCAGGCAGTTCGCACGGGAGGGTGAGGACTACTTCGCAAAGAAGAGCACTCTAGACCTTGGGAAGATAGCCTCTTCGGGGCTTGTTGCGCTCGACCTCTCTAGCCTTCCTGACGAGAAGTTCAGGGCGCTTGCGGCGCTGTTTGTCTTGCAGTCGCTAAAGGAGAAGATGAGGATGGAAGGATGGAGCGCTTCAAAGGGCCTTCGCGCGATAGTGGTGCTTGACGAGGCGTGGAAGGTGGCAAGCGATGAGAGGAGCGACGCGGTGATGATCGTGCGGGAGGGAAGGAAGTACCAGTTCGGGCTCATTGTCGCATCGCAAAACCCTACAGACATAAACGAGGCGATCTTCTCAAACGTCGGCACAACGGTAATGCTTAGGATAAAGTTCGAGAAGTTCATGAACTACTTGCAGGGATCCCTCAACTTCTCAGATTTCATACGCAAGGAGATAAGCAAGTTCGGGGTCGGGCAGGCTGCAATCGACATGTCTTTTCAGACATCGGTTCAGTTCCCAGAGGTCTTTGTAATAGACAGGGTGGTAGGCGAGATGCCAATAGATGTTTTCACGCTCTCGGTCGCAGACATTCTCAACCAGGCCGAACTTGAGAACACAGAGCTGCAAAAAGAGTACTATTTCGAGCGCGTGGACCTCAGGAACAGGCTTATTGAGAGCAACGTAGGCCTCGAGGTTATAGAAGGGGTGCTCAGCAAGCTCGAAACACAGAACAGGTTCGTTGACGTGAGGGGTTTCATAGGGGTGCTAACGCAGTTCAGGATAGAGCGCGACAACATAATACTCTTCATGCGGGGCCTTGGTATGCAGGATGCGCTGATAACAAGGGCGTTCACTTATGGGGGTTAGCTTATGCCTGGAACATTTGCACTAAACAGGATAGATCTCAAGAAGATGCTCACAATGCTAAAGGTTAGCGAGAAAGGGATAGACCAGCTTGAGGCAAGCCTCAACAGGATGCACAGGCACGTAAACGCCGTGGCCTTCGCAGGCATGCTAGAGAAGCTCGGGCTTCGTCAGGAGGACATAACCAATATCTTCAGGAGGATGGGAATTGACGACGTGAGCATAACAGAGGTATTCAACGCTCTTGACGAGGAGAGGATAAACGAGACCTTCGGCAAGGTTGTTGTGTTGAAGGTGGAATGATTTTATGGCAAGGAGCTACTGTATAATCTGCGGCGATGAGAAAAACGGCCTGCCTGTACAAAACGACATGGTCCTTGATGCAATAAGGTGGTTCAAGCAGAACGTGACCAAAAACGAGAAGGGCAACAGGCTAATTGTCTGCAAGGAGTGCTTCCCGAGATACGCGGACCGCAGAAAGAAGTTCGAAAACAGGCAGGCTACCTATTTGGCAATAGGCATAATATTCGCCGCCCTAGGGCTCATTTTCTCATTTAGCCTGACAACTCTTGCTGTTGCCATACTGCTCATAGTGTTTCTCTACCTGCTTTCGCTGCTAAACTACGTGCCAAAAGTGGCTCTGCCCTCTCATAAAACCTCGAAGTAATCTATAAATACGTTTAATAGGCAGTATACGCTAGGATTGAGGCGGATCGATTGGCTGATGAAGATATAGTTCCAAGGGTTGAAGAGATAGCCTTCTCAGGCAAGCTCACTGGAACCCTTGAGCAGGCCAAGGAAAAACTCTCTCCCATCCCATTCTTCTCTATGAAGCTTGAGAACGGGGTACTGAGTATCTCACGGGTTGAAAGCAGGAACATCAAGAAGAAGCCCTTCCTTTTCTATCTGATTAACCTGAAGAGCGACGGGGTAGAGATAGTGTATTCCATAGCACCAGACACAAGCGAGAAGCTCAGGAGACTCTCGGTCATAAAGGGCCTTGCGTCAATACTATCAATAATAAACGACATCTACCAGATAGACTACCCAAAATTCATGCAGTACGTGGATTCTTCCATAGACGATGCGCTAAACAGCCTCTCGCAGAGCTACAGCACGCTTTTCAACAAGTACGACGCCCTTCTGCTTGAGTACAGGGAGGTTAGGAGGCTGAATGTCGAGCTCTCTGCTGCGAACAGGAACATGACGATACAGACTGCCCAGTTCGATGAGGAGAACAAGCAGCTTGGCGCCCAGCTAAAGACGCTGCAGACGTATAGCGACGAATCGCTTATGGCAATGGTCCAGGACTGGATAGAGACTCACAACAGCTCGATAGACATAACCGAGTTCGCAAAGAACTACAAGATCCCTGCCCCCAGAATAGAGCAGATACTAGACAAGATGGTATCTACAGGGTATCTTGAACTCAAGAGCTGATTTAAATGGGATACAAAGCAACAATCAACAAGCGCGTCAGATACGTAAAGGTGTACAGAATAGTCAAGAGGGTGAACCAGAACACCAATGTTGCTACTGAGTTCATGCAGAAATTCGTGGACAGATTCTTCCTTGGCAGGAAGAAGGTAGAAGCCTGATTCGCATGGCGCCCCTCTCCAAGTCGCTCAAGATTGTGGTAATTGCGGTACCCATAGTCGCAATCGCAGCCATAGTCCTTGGAATAACCTTGTATACGGAGAGCGTGCTTGCAGGGATAGGCACAGCGCATTACCAGCCTCCTGGCGGACAGATGGCGTTCACATTAAATGTGACCTCGACCGGCACAACCACGTTCGATAACGCGAAACTGATAGTCCCGTATGCTCAGGCAAAGTACTCTGTGGCGAACGTGATAAACCTGACGCTAGATCTCAACTTTTACGCCAGAAACCCGCTTCCGCAAGTCTACCTGCTTAACGTGACCGGCTACTGCTATGAATGCTACAACCAGCAGGCGATGTACCAGAACATAAGCGCTACGCTCACTAATTACGGGGTGATACAATCGCCTGCAGACCTCAATCTTGTGGGGGAGCAGGGAATCGCGGACATACCGCGGGGATCAATAGTAATAATAGATTCAGGGCTGATGCCGGTCTACCTGCTGCCTGACACAGGCTATGATGCTATCGGTTCAACTGTACTTAGCATGCTGGGCAGGAACGATACGATACTATACATCGGAGACAACTTCTCCAGGCTGGTAGGGGAAGGGGGGGTAATACTCTCAGAGCCGCAGCAAACTGAAGTAGACCTCTCTGCAGCGGGGCTGGCAACAACCCTTTTCTTTAACAAGAATTCAAGCTCCATACACCTGCACTTCGCGAGCCCCACCTTCGGATTCGCATATGGACAGTACAGTGGGAAGATAACATATGTCTCATCTGGGAACGGGACGATGATAGCCCTTGCGAACACGCAGAAGTCAGCATGGGGCAACAGCAGCTCTGAGGCAAACGACATCGGAACGCTGCTTAGCAGCAGGTTCTGGATGAGCGACAAGGCGAGCGGCACTGTGGTACCCTCGCGCGCAAATGGCAGCGTAGGGATAGCGGCGTTCAACACCACCTTCCTCAACGCCCAGGGAGTTGGGGAATCGATAAACTCTTCGTATCCACTGCTCACTGCCATAATAACAAACCAGAGCGACACGCAAAAGCTCAGCATCCCGCTACACCTAAAGTTCAGCTCGAACGGAACGATAAGCATACAGCCTGCCATAGGCCAGACACAGATAGTGCCAATAGCAGTCTCGGTCGGGGCGAACTCGACAACGCAGCAGATAATCACCACGCACGTGGACATCTACGACAAAAACCTCACCTACAGGACCAGCATAAACATCCCGTTCTTCAACACGACAAGGAACATAAGGACGCAGATAACATATTCCTCATTTGACATACCAAGCGGATCCTACATTGCCATCCTCAGGGACTCCCTCAACAGATACTACTCCAGTGCAATATTCAACATAACAAACGTCTCGATAGTGCCAACCTCGCTGGACTTCAAGAACGGAAGGTTCCTCTTCGCAGCCACCAGCGACAATTTCGCCCTGACCAACACCACATACGCCATAAGCTTGAATGGGCAGTATTCGCAGAGCGGCAACCTCACTGGGGGCTTGATAAATTACACCCTGCCGCGTGGCACTGTGATAGGCTATGGGAACGAGACTTTTAACATTGAGCTCTTTGGCACCCGATACACATACTCCACTCAGAACGTGCAGCAAGTGCTACACATACCGGCAATATACATAGAGTTCCTCATAGTGGGCGCAGTAGTGCTCATCTTAAACCTGATAGTCAAGGCCCCAAACAGGGACGAATACTATGTAGATGTACCGGAATTCCAGCAGGTAAAGAAGGTCGCTGTCAAGGTGAACAAGAGCGAGGTGCTCAGCGTATTTGACAAGGTAAACTTCTATTACCATTGGAGGTACATGCCACTGACCATTGAGGAGATAAAGAGCGGGGTAGGCACCAACATAAGGTACAACAACATTCCGGTCTCAATCACCCTACAGAATGCACTTGCGATAGTGAGCAGGCTTGTGGTAGATGGCGATGTAGTAGGATCAGGCAATTACTACGCCCCGAAGAGGTGGGTAGAGGAATCTGGATATGACATAGAATACCTCTCAATCTTCAGGAGGGTTAGGGATTACTGCGTTGGGCACTCGATACTCTTCACTGACATAGGCACAAGCGAGAAGGCTGACATCACCCTTAGCAAGTCTGGAGTGCAGGTGCACGCGCTGCTCTACTCGGGCATCTCCGGAATCCGCGACATAGGGATATCGCAGGAGTCGAGGACCTACATAATCTTTGCAGACCAGGAGAAAAAGCTCCAGTTTACAGAGCGGCTCTACGGATCGTATGGAAACCAGTCCGAGATGCTCAAGATGGGGCTCTCCTATGAATACATAAGACTGATTGACGCCTCGGAGCTAGACCAGCTAATCTTCTAAAGCCTCTGCAACTGCACTCCCCTCCTGAGCAGTCTCTGCCTTCTCGTCTGCTAGCAGCGCGCTGTACCTCTTGTCCACAAATGACTTGAGCTCCTTCTCGATTATCTCGCTCTTTATCTCTGTGAGCTCTGAGAGGTCTGCGGAAAGCTGGCTGACGTACCTCATGATCGTGTTGTACTTGGACTCCTGGGTATTCTTGTTCTTTATGCCGCTTAGATACCTCTGCAGCGAGCGCAGCCCGTCCATAACCGCGAGCCTTATCTCCTCCACTATTTCCTCCTCTTGCGCTACGCTCTGTTTGCCCACCCCGGAGTAGGGTATGTAAACAGAGCACACGCTGACAAGGATGCTTATCGGCGAAGCCTCGAAATCGTCTATGTTGTAGCGCTTCCACTGTATTCCCTTGACAGCCTCGCTTATCCCGCATGTCCCCCCGTCGAATAGCAAAGGCACCTTGTTGGCAAACCTGAGGATGTTGCCGCTCACTGCGCCATCGGTGACCCTGCCTGCGCTTCCGCCGTATGCGACTCCTATCTCTACAACAAAAGGTATCCCGCCACGAAACACCTTTGGCTTTCTCTCAACCACGGAGACGAACTCTGGGCCGAGGATGTTCCTTATCGCCGCCTCGACCTGCTTCTCGCCGATTAGTGACAGCGAATCCATCTCTGGCCCTATCCATTTTATCTTCCTAAAGGCTAAGACGAGCTTCTCTGCATCGTCCCATGTCATCTCCCTTGGGCTTTTGGAGAGGTCTATGCCTGGAAGGAGCCTCTTTAGCTCTGTGATCTTGTTCTGGGTTACGCGGGCAAAGGAGTCCACAAGAAATGAGGAGATCTTGGTAGATTCTGTGACGTGCGCAAAGTCGAGAAGGTCGCTAGACTCAAGGCCCAGCGGATGGGGCTGTATCTGCTTTGGCCTCTGGGGCATCTCGCTTACAGATCTTGGAAACGCCATCTCCTTGCCCTCAGGGTCCACCAGCCTGACGCTGATGTGGGGATTTACAAGGGCTGTTCTCTTCAAATACTCCGCAACGCCGTGGTCGCTGTTCTCGTATTTTACTCCCCCGAATTCTGCTTCCACGATAAGGCCCTTAAACGAGCCCTTTTCCAGATCTGCAATGTTTTCCACAACCGGCTTGTTGTCCTTTATGCTTATCCCTATGTCGCACTCATAGGCCTCCTTGTCTGTCCCAGACTTCACGTGTATCTTCTTGCCAGTTGTTATCTGGGAGAAGAGGGTGCATCCCGCAGCGCCGATCCCTTGCTGGCCACGCTGCTGCATGTATCTTTGGAACTTTGTCCCAGAGAGCACATTGGCAAGAGCCTTGCCCACGAACTTCTTTGGTATGCCTGGCCCGTTGTCTGTGACCTTGAGCAGATACCTTTCTTCGCCTGTGGACTTTATCTTAACAATTATCTCCGGAAGAACACCAGCCTCCTCGCACGCATCAAGCGTGTTGGTGACGTATTCGTGCACCACGGTGGTGAGCGATCTCACCTTGCCTGCGTAGCCAAGCATCTGCCTGTTTTTGCGGAAGAACTCGGAAATGGAGTGCTCCTTGAACTCCTTGAATATCTCTTCGGCGCTTACCCTTTTCTCTGCCATGCCCTCACCTTATAGAATCAGCGAATCGACCGCCTCGCTTTCTCCATTACTCTGTACGCCTTTTTATGCGTTCCGCCCTCGAGCAGTATCTTAATAGCGACACTGGCTATCTTGTTCTGCTCTATAGTCCCCATCGTACTGACGGTATTTTCATAGATGCAAAGCTTTGCGCCTGAGACCGCCTCTATGTACTCCTTGGTTTTGCCGTTCTGGCCTATAACTCGCGCCTTGACTCTGGTCATCTGGTCCTTTGTCTTGAATAGTTCCTTGAGGTTTATCGGATTGAAAAAATAGTCGTCAGAGAGCAGGGCATACGCTTGATTGATCTCAAATCCCCTTCCGAAAGCGGCGAGGACGTTCTTGGCGTTGTACTCGTCATAGGGCTCGCCTTCTATCACCATCCTGTTTTCCTCTTCTATACGTACGGTGCACTTGAGCCTCTTCTCTATCGAATCGAGGAGTTTCTTGTCGGATAGGAGTTTTGCCCGTTTTGCAGGGATTAGCAGATGCTGCATTTTTACACTCGGAGTTACTTTGGATAACTAACTTATTTAAGCGTAACAGGAAAATCATGCAGCAATCTTATCGGAACTCTTTGGTGGTGCGAAACTTCCACTATATTCCATCATGAGGCAGTTTGTCGTCGTAAATTTTCCCCTTTTGGAAATGGCTAGGGTTTATGCACAGTTTTTGGCACATCTATATGGGCAGAGATTAGCGCAAGCTTTAAATATCTTAATGATTACATACTCAGCATTGTGTGATTCAATCGTGATTCTTTCACGAAGAAAAACTGTTGGATTCACGAATGCAGAGGGTTTACAGAGAGAGTATAAGGTTGTGATAAAATGGCCAAAAATGCTGAACTAATGGAGAAGGAAATCCAGGAGCTAAAGAAGGTCGTTGAAAGGCTCTCCAGGGTTAACTCTGTTGAGGAAGTTGAGGAGAGCGGCACAGGAGTTGCGGCGCTGATGAAGTACATGCTTGAGGAAAGGGAGAGGACTAATAGGATGCTCAGGGGAATCGGCGAGAGGCTAAAGAAACTTGAGCAGGAACTTAACGAGATGGATAGCGAGGAGGAGAAGCAGTTGGACTTCCAGGCAGGAGGAAGCAGGGAAGTACCCCTTTCATCTCTGGACGCGAAAATACTCGAGCTTGCTCAGTCAAAAGGCTTGATCTGCGCTGACGATGTGAAGGCGCAGATGAGCTACAAGGGCAGGAATGCTGCCTGCGCAAGACTGAACAGGCTTTACAGGGCAGGACTCTTGGACAGGTTCCAACTTGGCCACAAAGTCTACTTCAAATATGACGCTGGCAAGACGACCAATACGGCACTCATTATTTCACCTCCACAGTGAGAAACTGAGGGTCCGCCTTTCCCCCAAAGGCGGACCATCCTATTTCTTGTGATGGGTGCCATTGCCTGAACCCGCAAGCGGGTTCAAAATAAGCCCCAGCGAGCACCCAAACGATTATTGAATAACGGCTAAATAGGGAGTCGTAAAACCGTGATTATGCTCAGGCAGAGAGCGCAATTTTTACGGCTTTGCAGAGGTGAGATGTTGAGGGAGAGAGGAAGGATGACCAAGAAGCAGGTAATTGCCGCTGCCATTAAGCTTAAGGACGAGCCGAAATATTTTGAGATATACAGGAAGGTGATGGCTGTTGAAGAGCTGCCAAGGCAAGAAGAATGCGCAAGGCTTATGGAGAGGGTGGACAAGAGGTTTGGAGAACAGACGTATGCATACATGCTAGCAAGGAATGGCTATTTCCAAGTGGTTCACGACAAACTTATAGCCGATCTTAAGAAGCTGACAAGGAAACTTGGCACACAAAAAAATCTTGAGATTTGCTCTGGCTGGGGCAAGATATCGTATCATCTAAACAAATCAGGGGTAGAGATAAAGGCTACAGACAAAAAGGGAAGCAAACACGTAGAAGGATTGAATCATCGCAGGGCGCTTGAGAAGTACAACCCTGATTTTGTGATTGCATCCTCGCCACCACTTGACTCAATTGTTTTTGATACGCTCAGGCACAAATCAGTAAAGCATCTTTTGGTGATTGCAAAGGGCAGCAAGATATCTATATTGCACGGCAGTACAATAGCGAGGCTTGCAAAGTCTAGCCCTGTTGATTTGAGCACCTTCCCTTCATGCCTTGATGGGATGTACGGCTCAGGCTGGCAGGGCAATTATTTTGGGAAGAGGGTATTTGATTTCTCCATGAGCCTGCTGGAAAACGCGCTCTTCACAACATACAGGCAGGATTAGAGTTTTTATTTCTATAGTGCAATTAACATTTGATTAAATGGAGAATATAGCCGTGCTATCGCACAACGCCGACATGGATGGAGTCGGGGCTGCTGCGATGGTAAAGATGAAGTACGGCCTAGATTCCGGAAGGCTTTTCTTCTCCAGCTACGGAAAGGAGAGCGTGCTTTATGCCGAGAAACTTCTCAGGAAATTCTACTCGAACGGATTCACGCTCTTCATAACAGATCTGAGCATGAACGAGCAGATGATTGCCACATGGATTCAGATAATAAAGAAAATCAAGGCAAGGGGGGGGAGGGTCATCTGGTTTGACCACCATCCTTGGGGCAAGAATGGAATAGCAAAAGTCGCAAG
The DNA here is from genome assembly GCA_028867435.1 of Microcaldota archaeon. GTDB lineage: Archaea > Micrarchaeota > Micrarchaeia > Micrarchaeales > CABMGC01 > JAGWGI01. Next base: position 62,049 of record JAGWGI010000001.1, read on the forward strand.
GCTGTGCGACATAGCAATAGTTGGAGAGAATGAGAGATACTGCGCAACAGAGATAGCGAGAAGGGAGCTCTCCCTAGACACTCCTTTCATAGACGAGTTCTGCAGGATAGTTCACCATTCCGACTTCAACTTGAGGCCAAGGGACAGGAGGTCAAGGCAGATAATAAAGGAGTACGCGCTTAGCATAACCTCTTTCACAAAGACCGGTACCGATGCAAGTATACAAAAAAAACTCAGGCATATGGCAGTGGTGATAGGCAATAGGAGGTTCACAGATCAGATGATTGAAAAGGCCTCTGCGGCATTTGAGAGAAAGAACAACATGCGCATAGAAAAGATGTTAAAGGGCCTGCATCTTGTGGGAAAGAGCATGGCGATAGGATTTGCCAGCGGGGTGCAGTCCACTCACGCGTGCAGCGAGATAATAAGAAAAAGCGGAAGGGACATAGGCGTGATATTCGACTTAAAGACTGGCAAGGGCAGCATAAGGAGCGTTAAGAGCGACATATCAGCTCTTGCAGTCATGCTGCACGGTGGCGGGCATCCGCACGCTGCCGGATTTGAGATTAGGCGCGTGTCAGCGCAGAGGAAAATCGTTGAGAGAATAGCTAGCAGTGCGGCAAAACTCCAAATCGCTTGAATGTTACACGCATCTATCTGCAAATGTATACCTTCCGGGACCCATGCTACTGTCAAAGGTTAGATTGTACCCATAAGCTTGGCCCAGATTGCAGGCATATGGAAGGATATAGCCCAGGGTTGTGCTGCCCTGGAAAACTGACTCGTTGCTTGCCAAGGGATGCATGATAAATGGCCCAGCAGAGCTTCCTATTGACTGATTGAATTGGAGTGCGCCAGGAAGTGGGTTGAACGTGAGCGTAAGGTTTGATACGGTAAAGGACGCTTGAGAATTCGAGAAGATGCTCAAATTAAGCTCGTTTCCTCTTATCTGCGGAAATGCCCCCATTGGCGGGGAAATGTAAAGGGTGCTGTTTAGGGAGAGACTATGGACGTAGCTGAGATTGAAAATTGGAACTCCGTAGTTGAAGTGGGAGAAGATGCTCTGCGGTATATTTATGCCGCTTATGTTGACAGCTACCCGATGCCTGCCTAAAGAGATTTGTCCGCGGCTAACTAGGAAATTGTAGTATCTTTTGAACCCTACGCTCTTGTTGTCTATGTAGAGTGTAATGTTGCCGGGATCGGTAAGGTTAAGGGACTGCAGATCCAAAACGGTGTAGTTGTCCTGATAACTGATATAGCTTATCTGGGGCTTGATATATGCGACCTGAGTCGAATTTATACCGTAATAGGAATAATCCGTAGATGCCCCAAGGTTCTGGTTAAGTGAGAGTGAATAAAACAGGTTGGATGCATTGCTTTGGCCTGTGTATGTTGTTAGGTTGGTAAGCGCGTTTGTGGATGCGCACTGATGGTTACCGTTAGAAAGTTCGCTTTCCAACCCGCCTGTTTGGAAGGCTAGTATTAGCCAACCTGCACTTGCCGATGATGAGGGAAGCGTAGAATATGTTCCGTATGGCTCAAGTGTGGTGACTACCATTTCTTGAAGGAATGTTGGGGAGTATCCAGAGAGCGTGGATCCGACTCCGCCGGAGAGGACATGGCCATTAGAGGACTTGAAAATGCCGCAGCCAAAGAGCCGCCCGAGTTGCAGTGCGGTAAGCAGTATGTAGCTTCCGGTCTGCAAAAGAGAATATGTATTGTAGAGCGAAGACCTAGGTTTCAGGATACTGACGCCTTCGAGAGGGCTTATTAAAGCGGCACCTTGTTGTGGCAGGACTCCAATGGAATAGAGTGCCGCCTTGGAGGTTATGTCCACTATGGGGTTTTTGACGTTCCAGTCGAAGCTGTTAAGGATGCCGTTAAATGATCCTGGAAGGGCTTGAATCTGGAACTGCTTTGGCACTGAAAACACGCTCGGCAGGGTTTGATTGGGAGATGCGGATTTCACAAGCTCTGCATACAAGATGGGTTGGTTTGGCAGGGAGGAATTGAATGCGGAATAGTTATCAAGAAGGTAGAGGACGTTGTGGTTCCAGCCGCCTATGTAGCTGTTCAGTGATTGCACTGCTATATTGTTATCATTTGACACTAAGACTTGAGAGATAAGTGAGGCGGAGCATATTACCGCCGCAGCCAATATCATAACGCTTACCAGATACTTCCGGCCACTTTTTGAGTACTTAAGCGCCCCGGAAATTGAGAGTGCCGCTGCGATGATGAACAATATTGCAAAGGCGTATCCAAGAAGCATTTCAAGCAAACCTGGAGAACTGGCTAGTGTAATCGAATAGGGCAGTGATACGAATCCGGAAATGGAGGTTAGTGAGAAAGGTACTGTAGAATTTTCGATTAGTATGCGTGGAATCAGGAATGCAGCGAAAACGGCTAGGAGCGAGATAGGAAGCGGGGCAAATGGCCATGGCGAGCCTTTGCCTTGCTTTTTGGAAAACCAGAGAGAGATTATAAGGATCACCTGAATTATTGCAACAGCGATTGTGGAGAGTATCAGTAGGTTGATGAAATTTGGGAAGCTGAATTTGGACAGAAGGAATGCCCCTGGAGATTGGACCCCCAAGACGGACGTGGCTGTTGCGTTTACCAGATACAATGCCAGATACGCATTCGCCACAGCAAGTGCGATGAGCATTACTGGTCCCAAAATTGCCAGTCTAAAGTGGCTTTTCTTGCCTTTATTTCCGCCAGATGTATCGTATCTGGAGCGTAGCCCGAGTATTGCCCCTGTAAGCGACAGGGCGCTCCACACCCATCCTATGAAGGTTGATGCTGCGCCAGAGGCAATTACTGCGCCGAAAACCCAGAACGCCGAATTTGAGAATGCGGCATATGATTCGTACTGGTATTGGTTTATATTCTGTGTGCTGAGATAGATCAACACGGCTACGGCAAAGAACTGGAAAGGTACGCTTATCTTGAGCCATCTGTATATGCTGGCGCGCCTGCCCTTTATTTTGATTACGGCTACAAGCGGCACTGCGCCTGCGAGAAGGAAGATTATTCCGGCTATCAGGGGAAGGTAGGCTTGGTAACTGTAGATGCCAGTAGAAAATAAGTTAGATAGGAAAGCTAAAATTATGACAAACCCAACGATGATGTTTGCTGCGCCGCCTATTGCTAGAAACCAAAAGGCTATGTGTCCATGTCCTGGGTCCATGGGCTTTTCCGGCTTTGTATTTTTTAATGGCAGGTCCTTGCTTTTGAGCACGCGGTCAGTGCCAAGTATTATGGTCCCTCCGATTATTATCAGAATACTCCCGGAGCAGAGTATGAGCAGCCCGAGTAACAGATCCAGCAGGGCTGCAAAAAAATTCTGAGGAATGGAGGAAGTTACAAATCCAAGTACTGCCACAAGTATTGCAAGTGCGCCAAATACCATGCTCGCTTTGATCCATATGGCCAAGACCTTTCCTTTCTTCCTGATTATCCCCACTCCAGTCACGGATATGATTCCTGAAACTAGGAGCAGGGCAATGAAAAAAATGAATAAAGGGGGTTGGGGAGCTGCGAGGACTATTATAATGGATGCTAGTACGAGACTTGCGACCCCTCCTATTCCAAGCAGGAGCACCCCCAAATTTGGCTTATCTAGTCGCATGCATATATATCGGGGCCGGATTTAAAAATATGGTAGTAGATCTGGTGATGGTGTGAAATCCCTGCAGTATGCAGGATCTTGCGTATGCTGGTCGTCTAAGGTGCTATATGCTGTATCGTATTTCATATTGCCTAAAAATCTACAAATTCGTGCATTATGATAAAAATACTGCGCAGTATGATGCAATCTTTTTCTGGGCTATCAGGCTGGGACATTATTGCCATCATGCGATGGTGCAAAATCCTGAGAGCCTCCACCTCTGCGCGAAGTTTCTCAGTATTGAGATCTTTGCCTTTGGGTCAGCGCACACCGGTCTCTTTAGTTCTACCTCGATGGTGCTCTTCTTTGCAAGCTTTATGTATCCCACTGTCGTCGCTGTACCGATTCCAAGTATTATTGGCTCATTCTCCCGAAATGCCTGCTTTGGTATGTCATCCCTGCTGAGCAAATGATACTTGAGTGTTAGAGAGCTCGCGGTTTCAGGTAGCTTGCCGACATGACCTGCAAGATTACCTACCAATCCGTCGGTCTTTGTGAAAGTAGGATCCATTGTGGTGCCAACAGCAATAAGGCCTCCTGCTACAGCCTCTTTGAGCGAGTCTGCCCCAGATGAGAGGCTCTCTAAGGTGGTTATCACAGGTTCGTAGGACTCCTTCTTTGTCTTGTCCCTATTTACGTTTATCCCCGGCCTTATCTCTATCTCCTCGCCAACCTTGAACTTGCCCTTTACTATCGAGCCTCCAAAAACCCCTCCCACAAGGTCCTTTATTGGGCTTCCGGGCCTGTTAACGTCGAAAGACCTTGCGATGTACATCATCGGATCCGAGGTGATGTCGTGCTTTGGCAGATCTATCTTTGCAATCTGCTCTAGCACAGCGTCAACATTTATGTTCTTGTTCGCCATGACCGGAACTATCGGCGCCTTCTCTGCTATGCTTCCACGCAAAAACTTTGTTATCTGATCGTAGTGCTGCTTTGCCCTCTCCTTGCCGACTATGTCTATTTTTGTCTGGACAACTATTATCTTTGGGATATTTAGGGTGGAGATTAGCATCAGGTGCTCCTTTGTCTGCGGCATAGGGCAGGGCTCTGTTGCAGAGATAACAAACATGACTGCGTCAATTATGTTAGAACCTGCTATTGCGGTTGCCATCAGCGTCTCGTGCCCAGGGGAATCAAGCATCGACACCCTCCTAAATGGCTCTGGCTTCTTGCTTGAATCCTCACATATCTCGCCCACAGTGTAGCAGCCAGGTCCCTGTTCGCAGCCCTGGCACTTCTTTATTATCGCATCCGCGTAGCCTAGCTTTATGGTCATGCTTCGCTTTAGGGACTCGCTATGCCTATCGGTCCACACGCCTGTGATCGCCTTGGTAAGGGTGGTCTTGCCATGGTCTACGTGCCCGAGCGTGCCTATGTTAAACTCGCTCTGCTTGAAATCTTGCATCTCTTTTTCACTCCGCCTTCTTCTCCTTAGGCTTGAATATCTCCTCGAGCGGCCTTGTGCCGTACTCGACAATCACTGTGTTAACCTGCTCGGTGTCCGTGCTTATCTGGTTGCCGCGCACAAGCCTTCTCCTCCTGTTGCCGTGCCTGTTATCCTTTAGCCCAGGACCGCCCTTGAGGAGTATTCTTGTCTTCCTCGTTCCTTCGACCTCAGCCCTCGAAGGTGTTCCAGACTTGTCGCTAAGACCTGTTATCTGGAGCTTGAAGCCCTCGAGTCCTATCGGGAAACCCTCGAGCACATCTCCCATCTTCTTGCCGACAAACATTGCCTCCTTCTCCTTTGCTACTTCTGCCTGCGCCGTCTTTCCACTCTTCTTATCAGAATAGACTATTTTCATGAAATCACAATCATAATTACCTGTACATGCTAGTTGGTTCGTCCTTGAACCTCTTTATTCTCTCTGATACCTCCTTTGGTATCGCAGGCCTCACTTCAGTTAGCGCCTTCTTGAAGTCCTCCATCTTCACCACTTCCCTTGTGCTCCTTATAGCGTTCATCCCAGCTTCCCTACAGATGTTCTCGATTTCGGCGCCGGTGTAGTTTTCGGTTATGTTCGCAAGGTCTATCATATCCACATTCTTGTCAAGAGGCATCCTCTTTGTGTGGACCTTGAATATGTGCAACCTGGTCTCCGCGTCAGGCATTGGTATCTCGATTATCTTGTCAAATCTTCCGGGCCTTAGCAGCGCTGGATCTATTGCCTCAGGCCTGTTTGTAGCAGCCAGGACCACGACGTTCTTTAGTTCGGTTAGGCCGTCCATCTCGATTAGCAGGGTGTCTACAACTCTCTCGCTCACCCTTGAGTCAAGGCTCTCGCCGCTCCTTGCGTGCGCAACTGCGTCTATTTCATCGATAAATATTATGCAAGGAGAGGCAAGCCTCGCTTTTCTGAAAAGTTCCCGCACTGTCCTCTCGCTCTCGCCAACGAACTTGCTTAGGACCTCTGGCCCTTTTATCGAGATGAAGTTTGACTCTCGCTCGGTTGCTACAGCCTTTGCAAGCAGCGTCTTTCCTGTTCCAGGAGGGCCGACCAGCAACACGCCCTTCACCGGTCTTATGCCCATCTTCGCAAATGCCTCAGGCATCTTTAGCGGCGATTCGACAACCTCCTTTAGCTCTTCCTTGACCGATTCCAGACCCCCGATGTCATTCCAGTGTATGTTTGGCCTCTCCACAAAGACCTCCCTGAGAGCGCTTGGCTGCACGTTCTTGAGCGCCTCCATGAAATTGTCTCTTGTAACTGTGAGTGTTGAGAGAAGCTCGGGAGGTATGCTCTGCTTGTCCATTATTTTTGGAAGTATCTCTCTAAGGGTGGCCATGGCAGCCTCCCTTGCAAATGCGCTTATGTCGGCACCAGTATAGCCGTGGGTCTTGTCAGCCAGCTCATCGATGTTTACATCCTTTGCAAGCGGCATGTTCCTCGCGTGGATCTGAAGTATCTCCTTTCTTGCATTCCTTCCTGGGACCCCGATTTCTATTTCCCTGTCGAATCTCCCAGGTCTTCTTAGCGCAGGGTCTATCGCATCTGGCCTGTTGGTTGCCGCAAGGACAATCACCTGCCCTCTTGAAGCCATCCCATCCATAAGTGTTAGTAGTTGCGAGACCATCCTCCTCTCTACCTCGTTTGTGGCCTCTTCTCTCTTAGGGGCTATCGCGTCTATCTCGTCCATGAAGATTACGGTCGGAGCCTTCTCGTTTGCCTCCTTGAATATCTCGCGCAGTTTTTCCTCGCTCTCTCCCACAAACTTGCTAACAAGCTCTGGACCAGAGATGGAGATGAAATTTGCATCACTCTCGTTTGCTACCGCCTTTGCAAGGAGCGTCTTTCCTGTTCCTGGGGCGCCGTAGAGAAGCACGCCCTTTGGCGGCTCGATTCCAAGGCTCTCAAAGAGCTGTGGATATCTTATCGGCAGCTCGACCATCTCCCTTATCTTGTTTATCTCGGTCTTGAGCCCTCCGATGTCCTCGTAGTGAACTTCTCCTATCCTGACTATCGATTCCGAAACCGGCTCCTCTTTGACCACGAAGTTGGTGTTCTTTGCAATCTTGACTATCCCGTGAGGCACAACTGTGACCACAAGAAAGTTGAACACAAGCCCGAACATCGGAATTGGTATAACGTCTCCCTTTGCAAGAGGCTTGTTTTCCCACTTCCTTTTTGCGTACTCGGCAAAATCCGGAGAGAGAGGCGGGCGCTGGCCAGGAGGCGGGGCAATCACTACGCGCTCTGCGTCCTTCACTTCCACCTTGGCAACATGCACCTTATCTCCAATCCCCACGCCTACGTTCTGCCTCAAATAACCGTCAATTCTTATGAATCCCAAGCCTTCGTCGCTTGGGTGCGCCTGCCAGACTATGGCTGCGGTAGTCTTTATCCTGCCCTTGATCTCGATCACATCTCCAGAAACGACGTCTAGGAGCTTGCGCGATTTGGAATCAATCCTGGCGATTCCTCTGCCAGAGTCCGTTACAAGCGCGTCCGCAACAGTAAGTTCAACACCAGTATTAGGCATGATTTAGCCCCCAATAAGTATGATTTGCTTAAATATAAAGAGCTATATCCCTTAACGATAGCGCACTTATGCTGCGGTTTGGAGAAGATTCTAGAAAAGCCTGATCCCGCGGTATAGTAGCGAGAACATCAGGGCCAAAAAGAGCATGAACACCAGGCTGATTAGCAAAGATACCAGTGGTATCACGAACAGGAACAGGGCGAATATGATAGCAACGGTAATTACATATATTCCTTTGTTCCACCTGAGCACCTTGCTGCCGTCGAGTGGGTATATGGGCAGCATGTTGTAGAATGCGAGAAGTATGCTGATGAAGAGCACGACATCCACCAAGTTCTGAATGTAGGGGTTGTGCTGGAATGTTGCCATGTCAAGACTTGAGAGTATGTTTCCAGGGAATCCGTGGAAGGAGAGCAAACCTGCTGTGAAGAACACGCCGAACACCACGAAATTGGTGAGTGGCCCTGCCAGTGAGACCTTTCCTTCGTGCTCTGCAGTGAAGGTGCTCGCATAAATCACTGTGGCGCCAGGTATTCCTATGAGGAAGCCAAAGAAGCTGCTTGCTATGGTTATGAGCAGCCCGACCATTGAGGTCCTGAAGGCTGCGACTGCGCCGTAGTGCTGCGCCACGAACTTGTGCATCAGCTCGTGGAGCACGAATGTGAGCGAGACTGCGATGAAGGAGATGGGGAGAAAGTAGAGGAACACTCCAGGGGCGGCGGAGATGGTGGCCGTGCCCCCGACAATCACAAGTGTGAATGCAAGCGTCAGTATAACATCTGCTAGCAACAGGTCCTGTATCTCCTTAGAGTATAACTTGTGCTCGCTGAAGAAGTTGGCCATACAAAGGTTCTTTGCCGCGAATGATTATAAGCGTTTGTGAATATTTTACTTTTGAAGCCTTGCAAATATTTATATATGTATATATTTATATTAATAATATGTCAAAATTAATCGCAATTTCAGATCAAACTTATGCAGATCTGCTCAAGCTCAAGGGAAAGAAAAAATCTTTCACTGAAGTGATAAACGAGCTCCTTGGAAGGAAGATAGGTAACATAGAGCAGTTTTTCGGGGCGTGGAAAGATAGGGATGTTAGCATCATGAAGAAGAGGATTCAAGAGCGCAGAAAGGCAAACATGCAGCGCAGCATAAAGGGGAGATAATGGCGTGCCTGGATACAAACATAATAATTGATTATATTCATGGTGTAGAAAACGCGAGAAAGCTGATTGAGGATTACAGGAAAAGCGAACAGATAACGACAACGACGGCAACAATGTATGAACTGCTTTCCAGTAGAGACCAGCAGGAGAGACAACTTGCCACAGAATTCCTAAGCAGAATAAAAGTATACGTTTTTGATGAAAGGGCCTCCGAGGTTGCGGCAAACATCCGCAGGAAACTGGAGCTTTTTGGGAAGTTGATAAATGATACCGACATAATGATAGCGGGAATTGCATTTGCAAACGATGAAACTTTGGTGACGCAGGACAGGGATTTTGAGAGGATAAATAGCGGCAGGATTGACTTAGTGAAGGAATAAGCAGCAAAGCCTTAATAAAATCATTGATATAACTAGTTCTGCAATAGCTCCATCGTCTAGTGGTCAAGGATATCGCCCTCTGGAGGCGGTGACGCCAGTTCGAATCTGGCTGGAGCTAAAAACATGGCTTAGTTCGAATGGAAATTTAAATAAAATCTTGCCCATTATATTATTATGCAACTAGACAAAGAAATTTCAATCGGGCGATTAGGAAAGGCTGATTTCAGCGCCGCGGCAAAATTTTTTAGAAAAACCCTCAAGATTCCATCTTACCATTCGGGGGAAATTAAGGACGATATAAAATCTTATTCTGCCAGAAACTTGTCAAAGAGCGTAAAAAATCGCAATTTAATTTTCCTGGCAGCAAAAAATGATGGAGAGATTATCGGGCTCATATTCTCGTCCACTTACAAGGGAACAGGATGGATAGACTGGGTGGTTGTGGAACCCGGGTATAGGCGCAGGGGCATTGCCAAGAGGTTGATCAAAGAGGCCGAGCGGATAATGAGAAATAACACGACTAGGATATGGGCTGATACGGCCACTGGCAACTATGGCGCAGTGAAAATGCTAGACGGACTGGGGTATAGGAAAATTGCCGTTTTGGGGCATTATTACAATAATGACAAAATAATATGGGAGAAAATTCTATAGGTTATGCAAGATGGTGAACTCATGACGTTCAAGGTTTATATGGAAAATATCCAGGCAAAGACTGGGAAGAGCATGGATGAATTCTAGAGGCTTGCAAACAAAAAAGGCTTTGTGAGGCGCGGAAGAGTTGTTGCAAAGCATTCAGATATGCTCGCGTGGCTCAAATCCAAGAAGATTGGGCGGGCACGTGCACGCAAATTTTGTCATATTGTACCTGCGTCTGCGTGCCAACGACCCAAGTGTTAGCGCAAGAATGAAAAAGTGGTCATACGACACCAGATATCGGAATTGAGCAGAGAAACTTAGTTAGTTTCTAAGTGCAAGGCCCACGAACACTGGTTCCTTCCGCTCTAACGTGTTTGCCCAGATCTTGCTCCCGTCTATGCGCAGCGCACCCTTGAACAGCTGCTTTACGCGTATTTTTTGGGCCTGCTCAATCAAGGAAATTTGGTCCAGGTTCTTGTGGTTTAGGACTTCAAGCTTGCTTTTTAGCTCTTGCCTCTGCTTGTATGACTCGTATTCTGGCTTTCCACTTGAATCTTTGCCTGCATCGAACCATCCATCGGTGCGGAATACTATCCTTGCCATCTCATCACAAAAGGCATTGTTTAAAGTGATATATATCGCTTATGATTCGGCGCTGCTACGCAGGATTTCCAGATAACTTCTAACTCGAATCTGAATTGTCTCAAATCTGCCTTTGACTTTGGCTCGAGCCAATGTTTCTTATTTATGTCGGGCCAATTAGAAGTGAGTGAATGAAGTTGCTCTTAACTTCTAATGGGATAACCAACAAATCGCTAGCTGCCGCACTTAGAAAATTGGTGAAAGGAAGAGTGAGGACTGCTTTTATCCCTACGGCTGCCAATCTCTCAAAAAGCAAGGACAGGAACTGGCTGGTGGAGCATTACAATCAGTTCAGACGGCTAGGCCCGATTGACATTGTCGACATATCGGCTGTGGATAGGAGAATCTGGCTGCCCAGAATCAGGTATGCAAACGTGATTGTTTTTGGAGGGGGAGGGGGAGAGGGAATATCCCATTTAATGCACTGGATAATAAAATCCGGTTTGAAAAAAGAGCTTCCCAAACTTTTAAATAGGCGAATTTATGTAGGGATAAGCGCCGGCAGCATAATAGCATCAAAAAGCCTGGTTACCTCTTCCGAATTCCTTTATTCCAAAAGTAAGATGACGGCGCCCGCTGGCCTTGGTTATGTCGATTTCTGGGTCAGGCCGCATTTCAATTCCGCACGTTTCCCTAAGTTGAAAGGTAGATACTTGAATCTGGTCGCAGGGAAAATCGGGGATATTTACGCAATTGATGACAGGACAGGCATAGTTTGTGAAGATGGCATTGTTAGAGTTGTTTCTGAAGGGGAATGGAGAAGATATCCTGAGATAAAAACGTTATGACTTTAGTACGCCAAAATGGGTGGTTCGATTCCAAGACAACCTAAATCGGGTTTTTTCTGGACTGAGTTGCGGTGAGGGTATAATTTATAGTATTTCAGTTGCCATCTGATTTTGAGTTAATGGCGGAAAAGCTACAGTTCAAGGACCATGTGGTCATATGCGGCTATGGGATAGTGGGAGAGCGCATAGGGGAGATACTGCTTCAGAGCAAGATGAAGTTTGTGGTCATAGAGCAGGACGCGACCAAGGTCGAACTTCTTGAGGAGAGGGGGGTGGGTGTGATTGTGGGAGATGCGACCTCATCCAAAACTTTGAAGGAGGCAAACATCGCTTCGGCTAGGGCGATTGCGGTTGTGATGGATGACGACGCGAAGAACCTCTTCACTGTTATCACCGCGAAGAGCCTGAACCCGAAAATAATAATAGCCACAAGGGCAAACAACGAATTCATAAAGAACAAGCTTGAGGGGGCTGGGGCTAGCTTCATAGCTACGCCAAACATCTCAACCAGCGAGGAGCTCTTCAAGGAGATAATAAAGGAGTTGTAACCATGCCCACGCGCCCAGAAGAGGAGACTAGGAACGTCTTGGTCGCTGCGGTGATAGTGGGAGCGGTGATAATGCTCTTTTCGGTTGCCGTGCTCTGGCTTTTAACCAACAACATCTACCTTGATGCCTACTACACCATAGAGACTTTTTTTGACACACCAAACACCTCCGCTTCCTTTAACCTTGCAACCATAGCCTTCCAGTCCGTAGGCTGGAGGTTCGCCTCGCTTGTGGGGATAGTGGTCATAGACAACCTGAGCAACCTGATAGTGGTCAGCTTCGTGATAGCTGCAGTGCTCGACATAATAAGGTACGCCGACATCGAGGACTCGATAAACAAGTTCCGCGCCGGATGGAAAAAGGGGCACGTGATTGTCTGCGGCTACAATGAGGTGAGCGCGGCACTGATAGACAAGCTGCTCAACAGGAAGATGGATGTGGTCGTTGTCGATGGCGAGAGGACGACTGCACTCTCGCTCAACAAGCGCGGGGTGATCACCATCACAGGAAGGTTCATGGAGAGCGGGATTTTGGGAATGGCAGGGATAGGGAACGCTGGAGTGATAGTCTTCGCCTCGGAAAACGACCTTGACAACCTGATAGGGGCGATAACCGCAAAGAAGCTCAACGAGAACGTGAGGATAATGTCAAGAGTCAGCGGCGACGAAGTAAGGAACAAGATGTACAGGCTGGGGGTCGACATGTGCGTGCTTCCCGAATACCTTGCGGGGGTAGAGCTTGGCGAGAGCTTGGTGAAAGTAATGAAGAGCGTGAAATGATGGAGTTTCGGGCCATACAAAAAATACTATTGGTGGTGCTTGTTGTGATATTTTGCATCTCCACAGGCTTTGCGCTAATAGCCGGGTACGGTATCTTCACCTCGGTTTTTTGGAGCTTCATGAACATCATAGGCGCGGACTTTCCGCCAGCAAGCTCGCTTGTGGACCCTCACAACCTCCTCCTCTTCGTGGCAGACGGGCTTGACATACAGGGCAAGCTGATAATAACTATAATTTTGACCACTATCTTCTACCAGTTGCTCGGGCGCTTCGACCTAAAGGGCCGCGTCATGCAAAAAAAGCTAAGGAGCATGTCAGGGCACGTGATACTAACGCCTGCTGATGGGATCGCGGTGGAGATGGCAAGGAAACTGCAGAAATTCGGCAAGGGATACGTGATTGTCGAGCAGAATCCGCACATGGTCAAGAAGCTGCTAAACGAAGGGTTCCTTGTAATCAACGCCGACCCCGCACAGCAAGATTCCCTTGAAACCGCAGGGGTTAGGAGGGCTTCGTACCTGCTACTGCTTGACGAGGACGATGTGAGGAACACGCTGATAGCCATAGAGGCAAAGCGGATAAACGAGAACCTAGAGATAGTTGCAAGGATAAAGAGGCAGGAGGACATAGCCAGGATGAAGCGCGCAGGGATAAGCAGGCTGGTGCTCCCAGAGATTTCCATAGGGGACAAAATAGGGGAATTCGTAACCGAGACCTCAAGTAAGAGTATTTAAAACTTTAAATGATAGTGTATTTGGTGTTATGGCAGGACCAGACCTTACTACTACTGGAATAGACGCGCTTGTTGATTACCTTAAGGCACATGGGGAGACTGAGGAATCAAAACTTGCCACCGAGCTAAAGGTGAGCGAGAAGGTGATCGAGGAGTGGTCAGAGGTGCTCGAGAAGGCGAAGATGGTAAAGATATCCTACAGGGTTGGGAGGATGTTCGTTGCTCTGCTGGTGGGCGCTGCGGCGGGAGACGGGCAGACGCTAAAGAGCGAGATTGGGGTGAGGAAGGAGAGCCTTCAGAGCGAAGTTTCCTCGCAGCTCAACTTGATGCAGGAGTTCGACAAGAGGATAGTGGACCTTAGCAAGGTGGTCGGAAATGCGGAGAGCCTCTTCAAAAAGAACGCAGGCCCAATAAAAAAGGATCTTGATGATCTGGACAGGATAAAGAAGGAGACCGAAAAGCACTACAGCAGCATAAAGGAGGAGAAGGACAAGATAGACAAGATGTCTAGCACTCTTGACACAGAGATGCGGGCGCTTGAGGAGATAGCGGCCAAAATCCAGGGATTCAACGTGGGCAATTCCGAAGTCGATAAGGTGATGGTTGACGTCAAGGCGAAGGTAGCGCAGTACAGGGAGGCGGTGAAGGACAGCGAGATGGGATTCGAGAAGATGATAAGGGAGCAAAGAGAGAGCTTTAAGCACCTGCACGAGGCGATCTTCGAGGAGATGAAGATACTAAACGAATCGCTGGAGATGCAGAAAAAGCAGCTGGGAGAGAACCAGAAGCTGGAGAAGTACGCCAAAACAGAGGCGATCAAGATGAAGGGGGAGGCAGAGAGGAGCAAGGGCAACATACTAAACAACCTTGGCAAGACAAAGCAGAGCCTTGACAACACGTACCCACTGATGGAGAAGAAGATAATGGAGATAAACGCAAAGGCGGAGGAGGTGAAGAAGGGCTTCGGGGGCCTTGCCCAGATTAACAGTCAGATAGGCGCGATAAAGCAGGAAATCGAGGAGTCCAAAAGAGAGCATGATGAACTTGTGAAGGAGCTAAACTCCCTGAATGCGCAGGCAAAGGGCATGGAAGCGCTCAAGAAGAGCAACGAGGAGAAGAAGGCGATAGTAGAGGATTACGTAAAGAAGGCCGCGAAGACCAATGAGAGGGTGCAGAGCCTTGACAAGAAGATAGCGGGCGCCAAGAGCAAGGCCGAGGGTCTCGGAGCTGGAGCCAGTGACAAGTGAGGATATGGTTGATGCGCAGGACCTCAACAAATACGAGGAGTATGAGCTCGATGCCCACGGACTCAGGGTAAACATAAAGGTGCACGAGTCAAAGGACGAGTTCGTCCCAGTCTACGAGGTGACAGTGCCGGGACTTGGGGAGGCCACCAAGATACTTCTGCTCTCGCTTAGAAACGAGCTTCTATCTCTTGTACCAATAGATCCGACAAGAATAGAAGACAAGGAGTATTTAGACGAGCTCGCAAGAAAGTATACCGATGCGTCTGGGCTGATAGTTGAGAAATATCTTCCCGGCACCGCCCCAGAGGTGAAGAAGATACTGGTGGCTTATATCATAAGCATCATGCTCGGTCTCGGGGATCTGGAGGTTCCGCTTTCCGACGATAATCTGGAAGAAATCGTTGTTAACAACTCAAGGGAGCCGCTCTGGGTGTTCCACAAGAAGTTCGGATGGTGCAAAAGCAACATCAAGCTTCCCGATGAGAATTTGATATATGACGATGCAGAGCAGATAGGCAGGAGGGTGGGGAGGCAGATATCAAACCTCTCGCCGCTCATGGATGCGGAGATGCCTGACGGATCAAGGGTCAACGCAACGCTATACCCCATATCGCAAAAAGGGAACACGATCACGATAAGAAAGTTCGCAAAGAACCCGTGGACCATGCCTGCACTCATAGCAAACAACACGATTTCTAGCGAGATAGCCGCGATAATCTGGCTGTGCGTGCAGAACGAGATCAGCGTTCTCATATCCGGTGGAACAGCCAGCGGAAAGACAAGTTTTCTAAACGCCATGTCGGTCTTCATGCCTGAGAACCACAGGATAATCTCCGTAGAATCCGACAGGGAGCTCACGCTCCCATCGTATCTGCACTGGGTGCCGATGGTAACAAGGCAGCCAAATCCTGAAGGCAAGGGGGAAGTTACGCTCTACAACCTTATGATAAACGCCCTCAGGCAGCGTCCTGACATAATGCTCATAGGGGAGATCAGGACAGAGAAGGACGCAGAGACCCTCTTTGAGGCGATCCACACCGGTCACGCAGTATACGGGACTGTGCACGCGGATAGCGCGCAGGACACAATAATAAGGATGACAAACCCGCCAATCAACATACCAAAGCTTCTGATAAACGCGATAGGCGGGGTGATCACTCTTTTCAGGCACAGGCGTCTTGGGATAAGGAGGACACTGGAGTTCGGGGAGATACTAAGGACTGGGGATGTCAATGTGCTCTACAGGTGGAACATCAGGACGGATACGTTCATGCAGATCGCTGATCTCTCAAGGCTCGCAGAATTGATAATGCTCTATGGAGGGTATACCAGAAACGAGATAAACGTTGACATAAAGGAGAAGTCTGTGCTTTTGGAGTGGCTGGTCAAGAACAAGGTGGTCTCAGTGGACGAGGTAGGTCTTGTGATAGCAAACTACTACAAGAACAGGGCAAGGGTGCTTGAGATAGTGGCGTCGAATTCAGCGTACGACCCTTCGCTCTTCAAGAGGGGTTGATTTGGAATTCGCGACTTACGATTACAACAGGGCTGTTGACGAGGTATCTAGGATTGACGAGGGTTTTGCCGGGCCTGGGGAGATAACGATAAGCCCAAAGGAGGCATTCGCCCAAAGCCAGAGCGAGGGAAGCTACGACTACGAGGATGCGTGCACGATAATAGTGGCTGCTGAGGCACAGATGCTATCAGAGCAGCAGGTTGCGCAGCAACAGCAGCGCTCTGGCTCTTTTGGAGCAGTGCCTATAGTTCCGGCAAGGGAAGTGATAGATACTGCGGCTAGGATCAAGAGCAGGATAGGGAAGGTGGAGATTAGCAAGAGGCTGCTCGAACTTGACAAGAAGGCCCTTGGAGCGGCTGCTAGCATACGCGGCATAGTTGAAGGCGCAGGCAGGGAGCTTGGGGGCGCGGGAAAGAGCCTTGAGGGCAAGATGGAAGAGGGAATTGCAAGGGCGAGGAGCAGGAAGCTGGTCCTCCCGACCCTCTCGATACAGGATCAGATACACGACCTCGAGGGAATAGTTAAGGGGCTCCAGAGCAATGCGTTTGATGGCGAGCAGCTTGGCGTTGTCAGGGAGGAGGTACTTGGCACAATAGAGCTTGAGAAGGTCTCGCAGGGCAAGAAGAACGAAGATCAGGAGCTTGCTGGACTGCGGGACAGGCTTTTAGATCAGGCGAAGAATAGCCTTTTAAGCACGAATAATTAATTGTAAGATGTGTTGGCGTATGCTCTTTAAGAAGAAGGATGGCGACAGGGGCAAAAATGCTGATACGCCCAACCAACAGGGAGAGCAGCAGGCCGGGCAGCCGCTTGCCTTCACGAAGCAGAAGCGCTTTTTTGGCTTTAAGATAAAGTCAAAGCCGATCTACGGGCCGCAGATGCTGCAGGAGAAGATGAACGAGCTGCAGGCAAAACAGCAGGCTGAGGCTGCAAAGCAGCAGGGTTCTTCAATGGCGCCTGCCCACGAAGCCAAAAAATACACGCCGTTTCAGATATTTTTGGCCCAGACTGCAGCTAAGCATCCGGAGCTTGAGCTTGCGCTGGTTGAGCAGGGGATCAAGGTGAGCCCATACGACTTTGTGAAAAAGATGTTCACTTATGCCGCAGTACTCGCCGTGGTGCTTGCCGTAGTGCTCAGCGCAGTGCTCTCCACTCTTCTCTACAGTGTCTCAAGCGGGATAGTGTTTGGGATGACTCTGGGCCTTGCGGTGTTCTACGCGTTCTTTAACAAGTTCATGAGCTATCCTGTTGACAGGAGCAGGAACATAGGAAAGGACGTGGAGAGAGACATACTCTTTGCAATGAGGGATATAGTAATAGGCATGCGCTCTGGCATGCCGCTATACAATGCGATGACTGCTGTGAGCAGCGGATACGGCTCAGCTAGCAAGGAGTTCAGGAAGATAGTTGAGCTTGTGCAGCTCGGGCAGCCAATAGACAAGGCGATAGAGGACGTGAGCAGGAGGAGCCTCTCGAAAACTTTCAAGAGGATGACACTGCAGGCAAGCGTGAGCATAAGATCTGGCGCAGACATAGTTTCTGCGCTACAGGGGGTGCTAGACGAAGTGAGCCAGGAGAGGGTGATTGAATTGAGAAGGTACGGGCAGAGGCTAAATGCGCTTGCTATGTTCTACATGCTCTTTGGGGTCATCTTCCCAAGCATGGGAATAGCTGTTGCCGTGATACTCACCACCTTCATAAGCATCTTCACGATAAACGCAACGACGCTAATAGCAGCGCTGGTGGGAATATTCTTTTTGCAGATGGTCTTCCTCAACATAATGAGGACCTCAAGACCTACCTTTGCAATGTGATGCCATGGTTTCATTTGAGAAATTACTTTCAAGGAACATCTCCCTCTTCATATCAGAGGAGCTGGATCTCGCCGGAATAAAGACCACTGTGGATGCCTTTTTCCAGATGGCGGCACTGCTGGGGCTGGCGATGCTGATACTTGTAACTCTGCTCTTCGTGCTGGCATTCAAGACAGACGTATTCGTGTCGGTAATTTTCGGGATTGGGGCTGCGCTCTTTCTTGAGATATTCATCTACCTATACCTGGAGTTCAAGATAGAGCAGAGGAAGAACTTCATGGAGGGCATACTGCCAGACTACCTGCAGATAACCGCAGCCAACATAAGGAGCGGCATCTCGCTAGACAAGGCGATGGTGTTTGCGGCAAGGCCTGAGTTCAACTACTTCAGCGAGGATGTAAAGCTTGTGGCAAAGAACCTATATGCCGGGGATACTCTGCAGAACTCGCTTGGCCTGCTGGCAAAGAGGTACAGATCCTTGCAGCTAAAGCACACTGTGCGAATGGTCATAGAGGCGCTGCAGTACGGAGGAGGGATGACAGATTTGCTCAACCAGGTGGCAAAGGATCTGAGGAACCAGGAGATAGTGCAAAAGGAGATTTCAGGGCAGCTTTTCATGTACACAATATTCATAGCCTTCGCAGCGCTAATCGGGGCGCCTGTGCTCTACGCGCTTACAAACCAGATGATCTGCATAACCTATCAGGTCTGGAATAACATTGGGGCGCAAAGCCCAGGAGGCGCGCTTCCGACAGCTGGAATCTCGTTTCTAAGGCCTACAAAGCCACAGGTGACGCCCACTGACTACCACGACTTCGCGCTCGGCGCCATATTTTTGATAACTGGCTTTGGTGCATTCATATCTTCGGCGATATCCACAGGCTCTATTATAAAGGGGATCAGGTACTTCCCAATTTTCATACTCGTTGGATTTGCAATATTCATTATAGTCTCAATAGTGATAGGGGGAATCTTCACTAACATAAGCGGAATCAGTAGCGGGGGCACCCATGTATCATGCTGAGTCGGAATGCCGGCTTGAACGAAAGCCATTTTTCTGCGCTAGATAGGAAATGGCCATTTTCTGCCAAAGAGCCTGCACTAATCTATGTCGGAGACAGTCTATGTCGGGGATCTGCTCAGCCCAAATGACTGCCACTCATTCTGCGCTGTCTGGGGAGAGGAGATCGCAGGACCGTTGTATGTTCCATAAAATGCTGTGAAGATCGCATTTGAGGTGACCCCGGTATTCTGATAGCCGCTATAGTCGTTTATGTTGCCATTGAGCGGCCACCATCCTGATGCGCCAATGGGCAGCGGGATCCCGTTTATTCCCTCGCGGTATAGCTGCATGATCTGGTTTGAGGTCAGGCTCTGATTGTAGAATTGCACATTGGCTATCTGACCGGTAAGGTATGCATTGACACCTGTGGGTTTTGCACCAACTAGAGATGTGGTCCAGTAGTCTAAGGTCGTTGAAGGGGAGTACTGGCCTGTGCCGCTTGCAACCATGTTTCCATTGACATAGAAATTCTCTATCCCGCTGCCCGACGGGTTGTAGGTTATTGCAAGGTGGTACCAGCCTGCGCTTGGCACAGTATAGCTAAGGGGATTGTTCCCATTAACTGTCCAAATCCATCCGAAAACTGTAAGTCCGCCTTCGCTCAGAAAAGGCATATCCCAGCCACCGTTTGGCGGAACGTTTGTTATTCCAAGTGACGGACCGTTATTGGTTGAGGATACATAAGTCCACTCGGAAGCGGTTAACTGGTTGTTGTTGCCGAAGTACTTGCCTACTGGCGCATACATGTACTGATTCGTGAGACCAGTGAGAGTGGCTACCTGCTGGTATCCTGTTGTCAGCTCCAGGGGCATGTAGCCAAGGTAGAGGTGCGGCAGGGACTGACTTGCGCACTGGGAGGAGGTGCTGCACGAGAGAAGCCCGGGTATGGAGGATAGTTGCGTGGTACTTGTTCCAGGCAGTATGGAATCGTGCACGTAGTTTGCCGGCAGGGAGTATGCAACATTTGTCGGCACGCCATTATTTGAGTTGCCGCTGTAGTCGTTGGCGTTGCCGCTTAGCGGCCACCAAGCTAAGAGGTTACTTGTTGGTATCGGAAGCCCGCTTATCCCTTCTTGATATAGTTGTGAAACTTGGCTTGCTTTTAGTACTTGGCCGTATATCTGTACCCCACCCATTTGGCCATTGAAATTATTACCAACTCCTTGGGTATCCCCTATGTTGAAATTCTGATTTGTAACAATAGATGCGGATAGGGTATCGGATACTGTGGTTGTGGTTGCGATTTGCCCATCTATATACAGTTTTATTCCGCTGGCTTTACTTGAGCCATCATATGTTGCAACAAGGTGATGCCATTTGCCATCGTTTGTAACTTGGTTAGCACGGACCATCACGTAATTACTTGGATAGGTATTGAGTAGAGTAAGGTCAACTACACCTGAAGATTCTATCTCTAATTGCCATCCTTGATCTGTTCCGCCCCAAGTATCTTTTCCGAGTATCGCTGCGTTGATACCACTTGTAGAAAACCATACAGATATGCTGAAAGGATTTGTTCTTTCAAAATTTAGAAGGCTTGGATTTGTAACTGTTAGGAAGGAACCAGATCCTGTGAAGCTCGCTGCTTGGGCATTGTAATTAGACAGTGTGAATATCCCGTTAGGGCTCTGGTTGAGTAGCGAGCTCTTGGCGCGGTCAAGATACGAGGGCGCAAATGGAGACCCAATATAGTAGCTGTTCGACGCTGTGTTTATCAGGTTCTGTATGTTCATTGCCGAGAGCTGCGGACCGTATAGCAGCACCTGCTCACCGTTCTGCAGGTTGTTTAGGAAACTTGTGCTGGTTGGATACTGCAGCCACGGCACTGTTGGAGGGGATGTCAGGCTGTTGACTGCATATGTTATTACGCCGCCGTACTGATTTGCGCAGTTGTATCCTGAGCCGCCTGTGATGAACTGCGCGTTCGCGGTGACAAGTATCAGGGTATTGCTATATGGCGCAGAGGTGAATCCTGATGGTAGGTCTGCAGATAGGGCAGAGCAGAGCACGTTTGCTGGCAGGTTGTACACTGGGCCGTATACAGAGCCTATGGTATTTCCATTTGTAGCGTTTATTGCGCCTATCTGGTAGGTTATGTTGCTTAGTGAACCGAACACTACCTTCCTTGCAATGCCTTGCTGGTAGTAGAAGAGGTCTGGGGTGTTGTTTAGGGAGATTGTGGCGTTTACAGGGATGCTATACACGCTAATTCCACTTGTGGAGTTTATCCTTATGTTCTGTGTGTATGAAACTGAGAGGGTGTATGGGCTGGACTGGAAAACTTGCGGCACTGTCTGGTTCAATTTTACTGAGATTATTCCGCTCAGCAGGGAGTTTGTGGTAGAGGCGTTGTATCTTGTAAGGGTGAGGTTGCCCATGCTTCTTAGAAGGTAGTTTGCGGGGATCGAGTTTGCCGCAACGTTTGGCAGGGTGCCATTTGCAATCAGATATGAGAGGTACTGGGAGGTGTTGTTCACAAGGTTGCCCTTTCTCATCGATGCATTAAGCTCATAGTTTGCAAGGGTTGAAAGCGCGCTCTGCAGGCTGGCATTTGCAAATGAGTAGGCGCCAGTTGTCAGGGTCTGCCCATAGTTTGCAGAGGCGCTGCTAACAGCCACCTGTTGGTCAAAAGAGTTGAAGCCGATGTTTAGAATGGCAAATGAGAAGAGCTCTGCTAGCATGAGCATGAACAGCACCATTATCAGCACCGTCATGAGCAATCCTTTTTTCCCGCCAATTAGTGCCATGATATCACCCCTACGTTGTAGAGCCTGCTAAGCCCTGTGATTGAGTTTGTCACAGGTATTAGCTGCGTGGCCTTGCTGAGCTGGTACGAATTTGAGTATCCGATAGGCAGGTAGTTGCCTGCAGAGAAGAGCACATTCACAGGATACATGGTGTGTCCTGCGAGCCCGCTGTAGTCGTTGGTATCGCCTGCAAGAGGATACCATGCCTGCAGACCTGTGCCCTGCAGCGGAGAACTTTGTATTCCACCCTGATATATCTGCGCCACCTGTCCCTGGGTTAGAGTCTCGTTGTAGATCTGGAGGTTTGCAATCCCACCGCTGAAGTAGTCGTTGGGCTGGCCCACAAGACTTCCTACTTCAACACCTATTGCAGAGTATGTGGTCGGAGAGCTTTCTTCAGGCTGCCCTGGGCTGGTTATGCGCTGGTTGTTTAGATAGAGTGAATAGGTGCCTGTTTTGCCTCCAATCCCAAGGCTGAATGCAACGAATGACCAGGTGTTTAGCGGCACACTGAGCCCTGATATAGAGTTCCATGTCCCCTGATTCCAGGTCGCGCCATATAGGGATCCGCTTGGTAGTATGTTCAGTACCATCGTGGTTGCGGGCTGGCCTTCAGAGTAGATGTAGGGTCCCTGGGTGGCAAGTGAGTAGCTGGTTGGGTAGACCCACCCGCTTATCGTGAAAGTCTGCAAATTGTTTAGCGGCGCGGTTGAGGGATTCTCGGCATAGCTGTTTGTACCGGTGAATGTCGCAAGGTTCATTGAGGGGGCGAATGTGCCATTTAGGAAGATGCTGTAGTTCTGCATCGGCGCAACGCCATCCACAAGCGCGTCTGCGCACCCTGCCTGGCCGTTTGAGTATAATGATGCGGCTGATGAAAGTATAGATGCAGAGTTACCAGAGCTACATGCGCCGTAGGCTATTATGTAGTTGCCATCGCGAACATAGAGCCGCCCGTATGCTAGCGCGTATAGGTAGAGCGAGCTGCCTGCATAAGGAACTCCTGTAGCCCATGCTATGCTCCCTGTGCTTAGGTTTTGCGCAACAAGATAACCGTTAGACCATGCTGTGTACATAAGGCTGGAGCTAAGTATCACAGGGTTTCCAGAGATGGCAGAGCCGTATGCGCTTGGAATTGCTTTGGACCAGGCCTGGATGCCGTTTGAGGAGTAGGCGAGCATTGTGGCAGATGCGCCCTGATACGCCATGGAGCCGTTGTAGATTGCAGGCGATGTCGAAGCTGTGGCTGTGCTATATGGGAAGCCGCCGTACCCGATTCCGTTTGCAGATATTGCATTTGCGCCTATGCTGCTCATGAAGGCTATTGCCCCGTTGGCGCCTGAGACCGACAGGCCGTATGGAGAGCTTTCCGGAACGGTTAATATGGTGCCTGCCGAAGAGCCCACATCGTCAATAATATAGATATTGCTAGATGTCTCTGCCACAAGCGAACCCTGGTCCATGGCAAGGGTGCCTGCCGCTGCCCCCAGGTTTAGGGACCATGCCTGAGTTCCATTGTTTAGGTAGAATGCAAAAACCCCCTTGTTGCCACTGCCAGGAAGCGAGCCGCCCACATACAGCTTGTTGCCATATGCCAGAAACTGGCTGCTCATTGTTATCGTGAGTGCGTTAGCGCTCCAGATCAGGGAGTTTGTACTGGGATTTACCGCTGTGACGTTTGTGGTGTTAGAATAGATCAGCATTCCTGAAGCGATAATCGGCCTGTTCTGATATACTGTTTGGGTATTCTTTTGCCAGGCAACTATGCCAGTGGTGGCGTTCATGGCGTAGAGCACATTGCCCACCATGAAGAAGATCTTGCCGTAGTCTGCTACTATGCCGCTTGGCGTTGAGCTTGCCTGATAGATAAATGAGGTATATGGCAGAAGCGGTCCGTGAGGATTTCCTGCGTCAAGAAGATTGTTCTTCTGGTTTGCGTCCCAGACTTCTCCGCTGGCATTTGCCTGGTAGGCTATTGCGGAGAAGAGCGCGCTCTGCTGCGCTATGCTGCCAACAGTGGTTGAGGAGAGGGTCTGCAGGGCTGTTGCTGCAGAAGAGTAGCTTATGGTGGCTGTGGTTTGGGGGTAATAGAAGAAATAGCCCAGAACTGACACTGCTGTAACCGCTATTATCAGGGCGAAGATTGCGTCAAGTGTGAATATTATAAGCTTCATTTTTCAATCAACCTTTTTCAACCAACCCCAAATGACGAATTCGTCCATATATAGATTTGCATGCTTGCAGACTGGCCGTTTATGGTTACTGCCTTTGTCGTGGACTGCACTGTTACCCCGTTTAGCCCGCCGCTTGGAAATGGAGAGGGCTTGCGGCCTATAGGTATGATAAAGTTTGTGCCCTGTATTGTCACATAGTAATCATACTCAACTCCTAGCATAGGCTTGGTAGCAAGGTAGTTGCCGTTAGCCATGGATTCAAACGTCATGACCTTGCCGAGGGAGAGCAAACCCGGAGTTTGCCCGCCAAGACCTATGCTCATGTTGCTCCAAGTGATCGTATTTGAGATTGTTACTGCGGCATACCAGTTGTTTGGATAGCCTGTTCCAAGAAGCTTGTCTGAGACTGCCTGCAGTTCCACCTGCATGTTCTGCACTCCGGTACCTGAGGAGATGGCGAGCTGGGAGTTTATAGTGTACCAGACAAATGCAAGCATCGAGACTGCAAACGCGAATGTGACTACCGCGAATATCACGTCAAATGAGAGGAACTGGAGTTTCATGGCGACCAGCTCAGTGGAATTGATGCTGCTGCGCTTGGAGGTATGCCTCTGTTGTATAACTGCAAGACTTGGGTGGATGAGAGGTTGTAGTTGTATATTTGCATGCCTGCGAGTGTACCGTTGAGTTCCGTACATCCGTTTGATAGGCAGTCGTAGCGTGCCCCGATGTCGTGGTGAGACGATAATACAGTATTTAACGCCGTACCACCGCTCAGCGAACCGGTCTGCGATTTCCCATCAAGCCAGAGCGTGACTTGTGTAGACCCTGTCTTATAAGTGTAGCCTATTAGATGCAATGAGTCAATAGGCACTTTCATAGTGCTAACATAGTCATCACCCCATCCAACGAATGTCAATGCGTTATTGGAGAGTGATAAAGCCGATGCCTCATATGGACTTTCGGTTCCGTAATAATCAATGAAGGGATTTGGTCCGGGATTATTAAAGTTCACCCACGCAAAGACAGACCTTGCCGATGAACCTGTGGGTAGGTTGTTTGTGCCAACGGTTAGGTAGCTGTTCTGGCCGTTAAAGTTGATCCCTGAATAATTGATTGATTGCAGCAGCGTTGGCACGTAGTTTACTACGTTATTGTAAACAATATTTGACACCAGTATGCTGTTTATGCCATATATGCTCTGGTCATTGGTGTTTCCGTTAAGGAGCCACCATCCGGTGAGCTGCGTGTTTGGTATTGGTGTGCTGCCTATTCCACCATAGTAGAGCTGCGATACCTGGCTTGGCGATAGGGTCTGGTTGTAGAGCTGCACATTCGAGAGGTTGCCTGAGTACCATCTGTTCGCAGAATTTGCATAGCCCCTGCCAATGGTCATGTTGCCAAAGCCAGATGGCCAGTTGGTGTTCTGCTGGTTGAATGTCTGCACGCCGTTTAGGTAACCGATTATCGAGTTGCCGCTCCTTGCAGCAACAACATGATACCATACATCTGGAATTATTGTATTGGAGTAGGTGTAGACTGAGTAGGTTGAAGGACCGGTGCCTACAATCAGGTTAAAGGAGTTTGCACCTGCTGCGCCTCCCTGCTCGAACCTTGGGCCCGCGTTGTTTGCCGAAGGAACGAAATTCATGTCGAGCGGGTTCTTGTATCCAACAACCGCTGTGGAGTTCATCCAGAACGAGACAGTCCAATTGGAGATGGAGTTTATCTTGAGGATGTTCCCTACATAGATATCGCTCAGGCCATTGAACGATGCCGTTAAGATTTTTGCACTGTTTCCATTTGAAACCTGCTGCGCGGAAAGAGTTGGCAAGAGTGGGATGAACGAGACACCGCCATAGATCGAGCCGTTCTGGTTGTTGAAGCTGTAGTCATTCGCATTGCCGTTGAGCGGCCACCATGCGCTTATTCCAGTGCCAGGTACTGGGGAGGAGCCGATTCCTCCTTGGTAGAGTCGCGTTATTTGAGCTTGAGATAGTGCAGTATTGTATATTTGGACATTCGAGACTCCGCCGCTAGAATAGTAATTACATAGCGTGCAGGCGCCGATGTATTCTGCAGCTGATGGGCTTGGAGTTATTGACACTGAATACTGTGCCATCTGGACTCCATTGACATATATCCTGAGGGTCGAGCCATCATAGCTCGTCACCACATGGTACCAGGTATTTAGCGAGGAGGTTATGGGGTCGCAGACAGTGTAGAAGCCACTGCCTACATTGCCCACCCTGCCTTTTAGCATGTAGCCAGTATTGCTCACAGTGTTGCCGCAATTGCCGTTCCCCTTTTCCAGCATCAGCAGATGGTTTTGGTTTACTGGACTACCCATCTCTATCATCTGATTGCTATAGTTGCTGAACCTAACATATGCAGAGATAGTGAATGAACTGGCACTTATGCCATTTGGATCCTGGATATATCCAGTTCTCCCATCAAAGTTCCCGACATAATTGGGAATGCCCCAGGAGGGCTGGCCGTACATCTGGCCGTTGTTGCCACTAGGGCTCAGGTCAAATGAAGTATTCCCTGTACCTTTATTAAGCGGGTACCATCCAACCAGTTCGCTCTGAGTTGAGAGGTTTCCGTTGAAGGCTGTTGCCTTAACATGCGCTATGCCGTTAAGCTGCTGCTGGTTTAGGAAAATGGTAGCTATGCCGTTTGAGTTTGTAAAAGAGGATTCGCCCTGGGATAGTGAGGTTTGCGCCATTCCGTTGCTGAAGTTGCCGAAGTCTGTTGTGAAGCCGACAAGGGTGTTTGAGGTGGACTTACCCAGGCTGTTCTTCACAGTTGCAAAGAGCTGGGATACGGTAGGATATATAATTGGCCCCGAAGTTACGCCATTGTTTCCATTCCCGCTATAGTCGTTAGTGTTGCCGTTGAGAGGTAGCCATGCAATCAAGCTGTTGATGGGCAGTGGCGCACCATTTATCCCCTCACCGTAAAGTTGCGTTATCTGGCTTGAAGAGAGAGTATTAGAGTATATCTGGAAATTTGCCATCTCGCTTCCTTGTGGAAGGTTGGCGCAGGTGCACAGGTCAGCCCTGTTGCTTATGAACACGTTTCCCGGAAGTGTATTAAAAGCTGGAGAGACAATTGGAAAGTTCGCGTCTTCAACTCCATTTATGAACAGTCCGATTACCGTTCCGCTAGACCCCAAAGTGAGTACGATATGGTACCAGGTATTGGTCTGAAGAGTAGTGGCGCTTAAGTGGTCCTTTATGGCCCAATCGGCAACATCTAGTTTTGGAGTGCTGCCGGGATAGCTGACGCCGTACCAACTTCCTGCAGACTCCTGCCCCCAGGAAAATGGCTCTGATCCTGCTGCCCCCCAAGTCAAAGCAGTTTTAATCCAAAAGGATACGCTTCTATCTGCAGACCCCAGCACGGCGGCGTTTGCTGGCAACGTTATGTAGTTTTGACCATTGAAGTTTGCAGTATAAATCACCTGTGACGAAAGCGCTATTGACGCTGACTGGTTTGCAGCCTGCGGGCACAGGTAGTCTACGCATATAACTCCGTATGAGTTCTGCAAGAAGATTGTGCCATTGGATATCGGAAGGGTGTAGAGCCCGTTTGCGAGGAACGCAGGGTTTGATACGATTCCCTGCACGTTGCTATATGACGTGGTGTGCAGCACCTGCGGGCCGGACGAAGCTGTGAGTATCACTATGCCGGTCTTTGTAATTGAGATGTTGTATGGGGTGAGCCCCTGAGTCGTTGTGATAGGTATCTGCTCTGAGAAGCCTGGCGGAGATGCTGCAGCCCTGCTAAGCTGTAGCGAGAGACTCTGTGCAACCAGCTGCAGCTGCGAGAAGGTCTGGTAGTTCTGCTGCACAGCCCTTTGCTGTGTGATTATGGCGAAGAGAAAGACGAAGACTATCAGCACGAATGAGAAGACTATCAGGAATTCTATTGCTATTTGGCCTTTTTTGGAGCTCAATTAATCACCGATGCCGCAATTTTGGTGAATGTAGCAGCATCGCAATAATATCTTTGGAATCTAAAGGTTTTAAGCTTTGGGTAATGGGCAGCTATTGCCAATTTAGAGCTCCTTGCAGCAAACCTTGCGAATTCCGGCTTTTTGCAGATTTGTATGCTACTCATTTTCGATCATCAATTTTCATGCAGGCATTACTTTAACGTTCTTTAGCCGTCCTCTAGCCCAAAACTAAACTATCCTTCTGATTGCATGTAAGTATCACCCAAGTACCAAGGTCTAATTTCCTTACTGGTGGGGATTTTGGTGTTAAGCCTTTCATTGCCAATGAATAACTTCATTTTTTATAATGAACACTCTTGTTCATTGCTAATGAACACTTTTTAAGTTTACATGGCTGGGCACAGCCCGCATCCGTGCTGTGATTGGAATTATGCCAGCATCCATGCGCGCAGCAGTCATGACTCACACTGCGGGCTGCAGGTACACGCACGGTATCGGGATGGTGTATGGACATTTGGACTGCGCAGACACGTTAACTAGGTATGTGCCTGTTGAGGCGATCCCCCCAAGGTTGCCGCTGATGTTGAGCGGGGTGTAGGCTGTTATGTAGCTAGGCCCTGAGGGGGATCTGAGCACGAAGATTATCTCGTGGCCTATGCCGTTGTTCTGGTTGCCGACATAGATGTACTGTATGCCTGAAGGCATCTGTATCTGAATAACCTGCTTGGCAGGTGGACCCTGGGTCCCCACCACTGCAGCTGCGCTGGTGAGTTTTGAGGCTGCCTGCTGGGCTGCTATCCCTGCAACTGCCGAGTTCGCATTTGCTATCTGTATGAAGGAGAAGACGACAAGCGGCAGGAGTATTGCTAGGCCGAACGATAGTGTTATCAGCAGTTCGAAGCTTGACTGCAGTTTCATGTTGCTATTGCTCTTCATAAGCTTCACGGTCATCCTTCCTGCCTGCCATGGTGATCTCCTTCTTCACCCTGACTTCCTTGTAGAGGTTTTCGGTTAGCTCCCTGAGCGCTGACTCAAGGGTGTATCCGAAGGATGCGGAGCTTATGGTGCCGCCCTTTGCCAGCGCTATTCTCGCCTTCATCTCGTAGTTCCTGGAGCTGGAGTTTTTGATGTGCAGCGAGATGTACTGCGTTTTGATCTTCCCGAAACGGTTCACCTTGTCGCAGAGCTTCTCAAGCTCCGCCTTTATCTCCTCCTCGTACTCCTTGGTTTTAGAATTCAGCCCTGATATGAATATGCGCTCTTCTATGCCTTTTGTCTTTGACACTGCAAGCTCGAATATGTCGCGCACTGATATCACGCCAGCAGGCCTCTCGCTCCTTGTGACTAAAAGCGAGGAGATGCCCAGCTCGCTGAGGCTCTTTATCGCCTCCTCAATGGGGCGCTTGGCATCTATGCTGTATACCGGATTGCTGCAAACCGCGCCTACATTGGCGGCGTTTTGCTTGTCCATGGGAAAACCGCCCTTTTCAATTGCGCTGGACCTGGTGTCAAGCCTTGCGAACCCCTTTATGATGTCCCTGTAGGAGAGTATGCCATAAGGCCTAGCCTTGTCCATAACAATTATCTTGTTGACCTTGTATTTTTCCATGGACGACTTGGCCTGGGCCACGCTGGCCCCACGGTCTATTGCGATCACAGGGGAGGAGGTGGCGTCTCCCACCGAGTAGTTGGAGAGGAGATGGAGCGAGAGCACTGCCCTTAGGATGATCTCCCTCTTGATCACGCCCTTTACTCTGCTTGATTCGGTGTATGGCAAAACCTTTGTTTGGGAGTCATGGAAGTGTTTTATGGCCTGCTCTATTGAGGTGTCCTCATCTAGTAGCGGCACCTTCTTTGCAATCTTGCCAACCACGAGTTTTGGACTTATCTTGAGCATGCCTCTTGCAGCTATCGCCCTTGAATCAACAATCCCGTAGTAATCTTTGCCCTTGAGCACAACAACCGAGCCTGCAGAGCTTATCTTGCCCATCACCTTTGAGAGGGGAGTCTTGTAGTCGCAAATCTTCGCCTCCGATATGAATTCCTGCGGTATGGTCTCGAATGCTTTGGGCATCTAATCACTATCGAGAGTAGATGGCATTAAACATTTAAATACCTTAAACAGCACACAGTAGTGTATTTGCGCAAATTGGGCCAGGATGGCAGATCAGCTATGCGTCCGCCTGCAGAGCGGAAAAGGGGGGTGCAACTCCCTCTCCTGGCTATTAAGTTCAACTTAGACCCTAAATGACTGTGCTAAAAGTAGATTTAGTTCTAGAAAGGTAAAGACTTAGTATTGCGCTAGTTATGATAATTATTATCTCAAAGATAGCAGTCGTTATGGCATCTGAGCCTATTGAGCTAGGAGAAATGTTTACCATGTATTTCCAGAAGAAAGCTAAACCCACTATGGCACAAACTCCGAATACTATTGCTCTCTTTGGATAAGTAAATCCATCAGTAAAATCTTGGAAATAGCCTAGAAAGGTCATGGCACCAATCACTATTGTGAAAGATAGTACTGGGGAAGTATACCAAGGTATGGTTATATGTGTCATACCAGGGAGAGATGAAGAAATAATGACAATTTGATTAAGGGCATAATTTATGGCAGAATCGCAAAGTCCCAGTACAGGCATGAGGAACCCCCGCTTCCCTACCTCAATTATGTCTGTATAATACCCCCCAATTAAAAACCGATAGTATAACATTTTGAAGAAAACTATGTTTCTTCTAAAATCCTTTTCTTTGTTTCATATTGTTTCTTAGTTATTTCTCCATTTGCGTATCTTAATTTTAGAGTCTTGAGGGGTTCTGGTTCATTTTTTGATATTTGTTTTTTAGAATTGGTATTGCTATTAGTCGCTTCGGCAATCCTATAGGCATCATACATGCCATACACCCACAAGATTAGATAAAGTGGAATTCCTATTAGTATTATAGACATCAAACCAAAAACTATTGATAAGAATATAAAAAGTATTCCCTTTCCAATTTGACCGTTGTATATCTGGCCTAACCCAGGTATTAAGAAACTTAAGATTACAGCAATTCCAGAGCTTTTTTGTTCTGCCATTTTATTCCTCTTCCAAATCCTTCTTCATGAGTTGATATTGCTTTTTAGAAAGTTCTCCTTTAGCATAACGTAACTTTAGGGTCTTAATGGCATTTTCTTCTGTATTATCACCCAGCTTGTTTTCATCCTCATTTTCATTGAATTCCTTTTTAATCTTCTCTTTACTTTCTCTAGGGCTTATAGCACCACCTATTAGTCCGCCTATAGTAACAAGGATGATACCCCCTATGTAAATAAGCCCTAATATTCCACCAAGTCCCACGCCTAGTGCTCCGCCTATAAGTGCGCCAGTACTTCCTCCTAATGCTGCTCCCAGTATACTTATTAGGATAGCTAGTAAAATCAGACCAATTACACCAGATAAGAGGCCTGCTGCTAATCCTCTTCCTGCCCCTCTAGCTATAACCCCCGTGATTATTCCTGCTATCAATGCCCCAATTATGGGTATCCAACCGATTAATGTCATTAGTATAAATCCGATGACAATTGCCAATCCTATACTTCCTTGTTTTGACATTTTATTCCCTCTCTTTCATATTAACGAAGCTAGATAATCAAGGCCCTCACTGCATAGACCTGCAATAGGACCAGTTGAGGAACATACTGCAGGTATTACGAAATTTGTAGCTACTGGAACGACCACATCGTTAACTATGATCTTAGCAGTTTGCGCATTATTAATTGAAGAATTTAATTGTGTTTCGTTCTCAATCTCGTTTGTAGGAAGAGGGTTAGTAGCACAAATTGGTGCTCCATTTTTATATACTACTCCATATTGACACGATTGGCATTCGTTACCTGTGCCTACCACATAAACCTCATTTAAGCTTACACAAGAACATATCAAACTTCCTTGAACAACTTCTTGACCTTGGGTACACTCATTTGCTGGTTTCATACTTATAACTACTTCTGCAGAAGAACTACCACCCCCATTAATATCTGCTACCGTAACGTTACACTGTTCACTTATATTTTCATTTGTGCCAGTCGAATATATTGGAATGTCTATTTCTTGCGTCTGACCAGAACTTACTGCGTAATTTGGTTGAGATTGTGTACTAATATCTTGACAGCTATTAGATAATGAAGGATTAAATGAACCCTCAGCATTTCCTATATTCTCTACTTCTATTTTTATAGTTCCATTTCCACCAGAATTAAATGGGGAGGATGTCACAGATAAAATTTTGGGTGTCCCTTCAGGAATTACTACCCCTATGAAGCTCCCGGTTATTCGGAGAGTTATCAAAGGATTTGTTGTGGTGAAATAACTAGGTAAGGTTACGAGAAAAGCAGGTTGATTTTGATAGTTTTTGTATTCAGCAGCTAGGCCACCAATAGATGATCCACCACTCCACAGGCCAGAGGCTTCTTGATTAACTGATGTGAATTGATTTTGTACTAAAGTGTTTAGGCAATTTGCAGTTTCTAATATATATTCTGTAGAAAATACTACTGAAAGACTAGAACAACTAGAGGGTAAAATACTTCCGCCGCTTGTACTTGCTTGATAGTTTTGTCCATTTAGATTGAGTGCAGTTTGTTCGGCAGTTTTATAACTTTGATATGTATTTTGAGTTTGAATACCCCAAATACTAGAGTTCTGGTCGTTTATAGCAACATATTGACTACCATCTGGAGCCGCATTTCCCGTAACAAGGCTACCCACCCAATTTATTTGAACCTTGCCATCTGTAGAAGTTGCTGATTGAGAACCGATATTACTTACATTCAATAATTCTTGTTGACCGTTTGCGCTTAGTAGAAAATGAGATGAAAATTGAGTATTAGGCGATGATGATATACTTGCTTCGATTCCTATTAAATGGTAATATAAACAGATCCTAGCTACTGTATAGGTTTGTCTTGTACCTGTGATTCCTGAGGAGTACATATCAAAATCCTCTTCGCCATAATTTGTCCAGCCATTTGATGTTGTAGGACAGATTGGAGCTAAAGTGGCACCTTGAAATGCTCCCAAAAAATTCGAGGCAGTACCATTCTCCATTAATGAGCTAAATTTGTATATTTGTTGTGGTTGATTATTATTTACTAGATAAAATGCATTTTCTTGACTAGTATTAGCTGAGATTTGGAGTGGATAAACTGAGGTGTAGCCTTGATAGTTTATTGTCTGGTTAGTTAGTGTACCCACTAGGCTTTGACCGCCTCCGTTTAAAGAAGCAGTTACTATCCATTGGGTTTGTGAAGACGATTGTCCGGGGTGCAAAATATTAGATAGTGATACGCCAGTTATGATAAATCCTTGACCTGTTTGAGCTTGAAATGTAGGAATTAAACTAAGTATAAGAAAAGATATTAATAGAGCATACCTATTATTCATAAAATCACTCGATTTCCTTTTTCATTTTAAGGTACTGTTTTTTAGTGAGTTCTCCCTTAGCGTAGCGTGTTTTTAGGATTTTTAGGGCTTCTGCTTCTTCATTTTTAGAAGCAATCTTTTCTTTTCTATATTCATGTCCACTTAGTATTTCTTCTTTTACAATTCTTCTGGGGTTTTCATGTATATTGAAACCTGAATGGTTCCTAGCATATCCCGAGATATAAGGAATCGTATTTTCTTTATTAAAATAAGCATCTATTCCGATATACATCCCATATAGCCATATAGGGAAGCTTATAACAAACCCAAATAAAGGAGCTGAAAGGAAGTTTAATATTATACCAACAAGGGCGGAAATTATGCCGAGTAGAATAGCTTGAAACGCGTGAAATCTAATACATTTATTATGCCTCCCCACGGTTAAGTAGATTATTACGCCAGTTATCCAAAGTAACAGGTAAGTAATTATGTAGATACTTTTATTGTTTTTCTCGTCTTCTGCGATTATATCACACTACTAATAACAAATAAACATTTGCTTGCCTATTTATACCCCACCTAATGTTAAATCTGAGGTATCTTATATCTTCCTGTCCTTCATTCAAGTTTAAAAACCATTCAAGTGAGAAATAATTGATGTTTCTACTCCCTTATGCTGCGATAGAGGTCCATATATTCAGGGCTGAGCCCTATACGCTCTGCGCCAAACTTGCCGCTTACCTGTATTATTTTGTTCTCCTGCATGTGCAAGAGCAGGGAATATGCTACACCGCCCTTTATTCCGTGCGAGGCTAGATCTTTCATCAAATCCGTGCGCCTAATCTCCGCCCCGCCCAGCTTGCCCAGAAGGTGAAATACATAATTCGGGTGGGCTTCTTTGATCATTTTCTGCATAGCTATTCCATGAGTTCAAACAGATATAAAAAGTGGATGTACGGTCTGCCTTAGCGCAATAATCAGACGTCAAGTATTGCCCTTATGCTCCACTTCCCATTTTTCCTTGCGAGAGTGAACCCCGATGGTGTGACTGCCTTAACATCAAAGAGCGCCAGGTACTCCTTTTGCTTCTTGTAGAATATGCAGCCCCTTAGCTTCACCTTGCCCTGCGCCTCGGTTATGGAATTCACCTTGAACCTAAGCGCCTGCACGCCCCTTTGGTCCACTTTGGAGACTATTTCCTGCAGCACGAACCACGCAAGATCCTGCCTGTTATTTGCGCTTTCGTGTATCCTGATCGTCTTCGTCTTTGCCTTTGATGCCTCGAGCTTTTTTATCTCGAACATCAAATTGAACATTGCAGTTGCGGAATTCTCGACGACACCCTTGAAATCCTTGCCACTGGCCACAAACGCAACGTCGGCAGTGTGCGGGAGATACCTGAAATTTGGCTTAGGCATGAGAGGATATATGCGCAAATTTATATAATAACAAGTGCATTTATCATTGCCTGATGAAGACGAGAGTAACTGCTGAGAAATGATGAGGTCCATTTCGACTGAGGGCGATTGTGTTTAGATGCTTTTTTGGGATCCGAAGAGAGTGGCGATGCTAGTCTTTGTGGCATCGATAGTCATAATGCTGGTAAATCCGTTCAGGATAACGGGTCAGAACATAAACAACCTGGATGCATCAAGCTATGTGATAGTGCCGATAATAATGCTGCCGCTCTTTGCTCTTTTCCTATTCAAGGAAAAGATTGAGCCGCAGTTTGATCTGATTGGAATTGCGCTTGGCATTGCCGCATTTGTGGCATTTTTGCTGCTGATAATTGTGGCGAAGCTCTATTTCCAGTACTCGTTCCTAAGCTACAGATTCGATATGCTGCTCTTCCCCATCGCGATATTCTCGCTTGCACTGGTGCTTTTTGGCACAAGGAATCTAAGAAGGTTCAGGGCTATCGCGGCTTATTCGCTTCTTGCCTCTCCGCTCGCGCTTTTCTCCATGTTGCAGCTAAATCCGGTTTTCGCCCAGGCGAACTCAATCTTTGTCTACAGCGTTCTCCACCTCTTCTCTTCCAGTATAAGATATCTGCCGCCATTTTCCATAAGCGCGGGAAGCTACGTAATAGGAATAGGGGAGGCATGCGCAGGGATAGCGGTTTTTGTTGCACTTGCACTCTTTATGATACCAATCGCATACTTGCTTGAGGGAAGAGACAGGAGCAAGGTCTACTGGGTGGCTTCTGGTTTTGTGCTCTTGGTTGCCCTGAACCTGGTAAGGATGGGCAGCATCGCTGGGGTTTGGCTTCTAAGCGGACCAGACTCGGCAGTCTCTTTCGTCCACAGCTTCGCCGGAATACTGCTCTTCTATTTTGCCATTATAGCAATGGTGCTTCTTGCAGGGCGCTATGGATTAAGGTTCCCTAGGATAAATAAGCGGATGCAGAAAGGCCGCAAGAGCACAGTGCCAAGAGGCTGGGAACTGCAATTCGCGATTGCCCTGATATTGCCTGTCCTCTACCTTCTTGTCTCGCTAGATTACCCTAGTGCAATAAACATCCCGATCTCCACCCTAATAAACCACGTGCCTGTAGGATTCAACGGTCAGGCAGTCTCTGCAATCGTTTCCGGCATAGGGATTTCGCGTGGCAACTGGTCGGTTTCTGTCAGCCAGTATACAAACAGCACCGAGGTTTTCCTTTTGCTCTACAATGCAACTTTCGGTGCACAGGAACCTGCAGGGGTTGCAATCGGCTCAGGGAATATCTCCGGGAGGCTTTTCAAAACCGGCAAGGTGCTAGGGAAGCTTGCATTTGTGGACAGCAGGGGTCTTGTGGATCAGGTCTATGAGGTTCGGCTTAGCAACACCGTGTTCTTCCTTTCGGAGAAGACGCTGCCATACGTGATACAGAACGACTCTTTTACCACTGTGAACGGATATGTCATAGTACCATACTTTGGGGAGCGACTTGGCACCAACTGCACTTCGAACTACGACACGCTTTATACCGAGATTGCAGGCCTTGCTTACAATAATGCAAATGCAAGCGTAAGCAGTCAGATAATGGGCGCGTACTGCGTAGCCTCAAATTTGGTGTGAAGATGCGCTTTGACTTCTCTGCAGGGGCTTTTGTATACAAGAAGGAGCACGGAAAAACGCTCGTCCTTTTTCTGGAGAGGGTGCATGGAGGGCCTTTGGATTTGCCCAAAGGCCATCTTGAGAGGGGGGAGGATTCAGAGCAGGCTGCAAAGCGCGAGATAATGGAGGAATCTGGACTGGCAGTAGATTTTGTACCGTATTTCAAGCGCAGGATCCACTATTTTTTCAGGGAGAACCGCACGCATGTATCGAAAACTGTCACCTTATTTATTGCAGATTCCGGATCAAAGTCGGTTAAAATCTCCCAAGAGCATTCGGGATACAGGTGGCTAGATAGGGAGCAGGCGCTCAGTGAGGTAAAATATCCAGATATACGCAAGATGCTTCCTGATGTTTTCGAGTACATTGAAAGGTACGAGAATATCTCCGCTTTGAATAGTGAATACTCGAAATTGCCACAAACTCTGGGCCGCTGGGGGCTGAGCAAAACTTTCGTGCCTGGGGACGGTCCGCTTGATGCCAAGACGATGGTGCTTGGCCAGGCGCCTGGCAGGAACGAGGATGTACTCAAAAAGCCCTTTGTTGGGAGGAGCGGGAAGGTACTTGACTTTATGCTAAAACAGGCAAGGCTCAAGCGCGATAAGATCTACATAACAAGCTGCGTGCAGTTCTTCCCTCCTGAGAACAGGCTGCCTACAAAGGAAGAGGTTGTGGCGTGCAGGCGCTTTTTGGAGTCGCAGATTAGGATAATCGCTCCAAAGAACATAATACTGCTGGGCAACCTTGCCTGCAGCACCATGCTTGGCTACGACAAGGTAGTGCAGAACCACGGCAAACTTGTCAAAAAGGACGGGATAAATTATTTTATCACGTTTCATCCGGCCATGGCGCTGCGCTCGAGCAAGAGAGTGGCAAAGTTAATGGAGGAAGACTTTGATAGTATCGGGGAGCGAGTCTTGGCGAAGTGAGAAGCATGCTCATGCTTTTAATTATTAAGATACAGAATAACCATGTGGGCTCGTAGCTTAGCCTGGTTGGAGCGCCCGACTGATAATCGGGAGGTCATGAGTTCAAATCTCACCGGGCCCACTGCCTCTTTCTAAAGATTTTGCAAGAATAAAAATATTCCCTACCAATTAACTTATGGTGAAATGAGGAGGTATTCGCTTGAGGAGGGGACTGCGCTTGTCAAGGGAGCTCGCCACGGGATAGAGCTGCACCTTAGATCTGCCAACTTCGACAGGTCGATAATAGAGAGAAGGACAGGGCATTTAAACGAGCACAGCGGCGTTCTGGTCACCATAAGGCACTATCCACTTGGCGAGATGCGCGGGGCTGCTGGCGTAATGCGCAGCGACGAGCCAACGGGATCCCTTGTTGTTGATGCGGCAATAGCGGCTGCCACCCAGGACAGGCGCTTTGTGCCGATCTCTAGCCATGAACTAGACCAGATAACCATAGACGTGAGCGTCATCTCAAGACCCGAAAGACTGGAGGGGGGCATTGCAAAGATAAAGCGGGGGATAAAGGCAGGACGGGACGGAGTGATGGTGGAGTATGGCTTTAAGACTGGCACCGTGCTTCCAGATCCAAACAC
Organism: Microcaldota archaeon; assembly: GCA_028867435.1. GTDB lineage: Archaea > Micrarchaeota > Micrarchaeia > Micrarchaeales > CABMGC01 > JAGWGI01. The sequence continues at coordinate 99,962 of JAGWGI010000001.1, forward strand.
GAAGAAGGTTGAAAAGATGCTTGCTGAGGCGTGCGAGAATGCCGGGCTTAGGGCCGAGGATTGGAAGAGGGGGGACCTGAGGATATACAAGTTCTCTGCGCAAATCTTCGATGAGGCCGAGCCTAATGGAACAGTGGAGGAGCTGCAGCTGAAATGAAGATAATAATGCTTGTCGACATGGACTACTTCTTTGCTGCCTGCGAGGAGCTGCGGCATCCTGAGTACAGGGAAATGCCGCTTGTTGTTGGCGCGGATCCCAAGGGCGGAACCGCACGGGGGGTGGTGAGCACGTGCAACTATGTGGCAAGAAAGCTGGGCATACACAGTGCAATGCCGATATCAATGGCGTATAGGCTAAAGAAGGATGCAATCTTCCTTCCAGTGGACTACCCATATTATGAGAGCATGTCTAGCAAGGTCATGGAGCTTGTCAAGTCATTTTCCAAAAGGTTTGAGCAGGTGAGTATCGATGAAGCATTCGTGGATGTGACCGACAAGGTGGACAATTTTGAGCAGGCGGTTGAATACGCAAAAGCGCTCAAGGAGGACATAAAAAACAAGATAGGGCTGCCCTGTTCTATAGGCATAAGCTCAAGCAGGCTGATGGCCAAGATGGCATGCGAGGCGGGAAAGCCTGACGGAGTAAGGCTCATCAAGGGAGAAGATGCTGCAAGATTCCTCTCTCCGCTCCCTGTAGAAAAACTTTACGGGATTGGCAAGAAGACTGCGGAGAAACTAGAGAGTATGGGATTTAAGACTGTAGGGCAATTAGCTAAGGCAAATACAGTCAGTCTCGTGAGCAACTTTGGGGTATTTGGAGCTGAGCTTTACAGGAGCGCTAATGGGCAGGGTGATGATGGAATAATTGAGAACTATGAGATTAAATCCATAGGCAGGGAGCGTACTTTCGAGAGCGACACAACAGACAGGGGGAGAATAGTGGCGCAGATAAAATCTATAGCAGATGAGGTTTATGAGGAGGCTAAAAAACAGGGAGTATCCTTCAAGACAGTGACGGTAAAGATAAGGTATCACGACTTCTCAGAGCATCTAAGGAGCAGGAACATTGGCCATTATTCGGAGGAGCTAGCTGAAATCTCTGAGAATGCGGTGCAGCTTTTTGACATGCACGCCGAGAAGGATGAGAGGGTAAGGAAAATTGGGGTGAGGGTTTCAGGCCTGGAGAAACGGAAAGGACAGAAAAAGATGAAGGATTTTACGGCCCCTTAGGAAATCACAATTTGGCTTTTTGGTCTTCCTCAAACTTGAGCATTGAAAGGTATTCCCTTACCCTAAGCGCGGCTTTTACGCCTGCTCCTGCAGCAGTTACCGCCTGCTTGTAGAATCTGTCCGCAACATCCCCTGCGACGTATACTCCTTCTATGTCAGTGAGCACGTCGTCCTTTGTGATTATGTACCCCTGGTCGTCAAGCTTGAGCTGTCCTGCGAATAGGGAGCTGTTTGGCTGGTGGCCTATCGCAACGAAGACCCCGTCAATTTTCATCTCTGCAATGTTGTTTGTCTTTAGGTTCTTGAGCTTGACCCCTGTTACCTTCTTATCTCCTGTTATCTCCTCGACTGCGGTATCCCATAGCACTTTTATCTTCGGATTCGCAAAGACCCTCTGCTGCATTATCTTGCTTGCCCTAAACGCATCGCGCCTGTGGACTATGGTAACGTTGCTTGCAAACCTCGTGAGGAAAAGAGAGTCCTCCATTGCAGTATCCCCCCCGCCCACCACCACGACCTCCTTGTTTTTGAAAAATGCTCCGTCGCACGTTGCGCAGCTTGAGACTCCCCTGCCCGTGAAGTTCTTCTCTGATGGCAACCCTATCCACTTTGAGGACGCGCCAGTTGAGATTATGAGTGAGAGCGTCTCGTAAACAGTGTCATTGACATATACTTTTATCGGCTTTGAGCCCAGCTCGACCTTTGTTATGTCGCCCTCTACGAACCTTGTTCCGAACTTTATCGCCTGCGCCTCCATCAGCCTGATTAGTTCAGGCCCTGCAATCTTTTCGTAGCCGGGATAGTTTTCGACATCCGTTGTAAGCAGCAGCTGTCCTCCGGAGCTCACGCCCCTTATCAGAAGCGGATTGAAGCCTTCCCTTGAGGTGTAGAGGGCGGCTGAGAGACCTGCAGGTCCAGAGCCTATGATTATGACATTTTCTACCATTATAGTATTTTATTTCCGTAGGTATTTTAACATGTAGGTATCATTGGGGTTATTTCTGTGATATTGGGATTGCGCCGCCGAACGCCTCCATGGATTTTAGGACCATGGAAAATCTTCTCCCTAGTTTGGTTGGTGCGTAGGCGGTGAAGATTTTGCCCTTTTTCTTCTCTATCATCCCACCGCCTTCAAGCAATCTCAGGGTCCTTGAGAGAGTCATCTGGTTCATGTCTCCGCAACTCTTCATTATCTCGTTGAACCTTGATTGCCCTGCAATCATACAGCACATCACCTGCCATTCATGCTTGGTGGCCATGACGGCGAGGGCCAGCTCCAAATTTTTCATGTTTCGCATGGGTAACACCAATGTTACTTTTTGCTTTATATTGGAGCAAGGGCATATAAAGTTGTGGTCTTATGGCAAAGAAAGTAAAACTGGTATGTGAAAGTTGCGGTAACGCGGTAGAGGCTGCAGAAGGAGAGAAGAAGATGTGCTGCGGCATGCAGATGAAGCAGAAACGGGAACAGAAGGGCAAATAGTAGGCAGTACGCCAATTCGGGGCTATTGGGGCTTTGGGCTTTATTATTTTGTTTCCACCTTTTCCGCACAGGTTTATTAAGCTAGGAGCCCCACTCCTATCTGAGGCCTTATGCCCATAGGAATCGACAACTATAACATCTCCTTGGATTTAAGCAATACCATCGCTAACCTAAGCTTTGTCTCCCATGCGCACACTGACCATACTAACAGGGCAAAGAACGGCGCCAGCATACTTGCAAGTAAGGAAACCAAGGCACTCATAGAGGCGAGGAAGAAGGTGAGCGTCAGGCTCATTGATATGCCTGCGAACATCGAGCTGCTTGATGCAGGCCACATACTTGGATCAAAGCAGCTTTTCATAGACTCTGCGGAATTTGGATACTCGGTGGTCTACACCGGCGACTACCAGATGCAGCCAACACCCACAGCCAAAAAGATAGAGGTAAAGAAGGCAGACATTGCTATAGTCGACTCGACTTATCCGGATCCAGAGATTGTTTTTGACAGCAGAGAGGAGGTTGTAGAAACCATACAGTACTATGTGAAGAGGAAGCTGGAAAACGGGGTTGTGATATTTGGAGCTTACTCTCTTGGCAAGGCGCAGGAACTGGTTAAGATAATGAATGATATCGGGATAACTCCTGCTGTGAGCAAGGGCATATCCAAACTGAACAGGGTGTATGGAAAATTCGGAATGAACCTGGGATACGCCTCAACTTATGAAGATGATGTCAGGTTTGAGTCGATTGTGAAGGAGAACTTTGTAGGGATAGTGGAGACCCAGAGGCTTCGTGAACTTGGTTCCAAACTCTCGTCAGTGTACAACAAACGCGTGTACACGGCTGTTGCCACTGGCTGGGCCAAGAGCTTTAGGTTCGACACTGACGTTCAGTTCCCTTTAAGCGATCATGCGGATTTCAGGCAGGCTCTAGAGTATCTGCAGGGCGTGGAGCCCAAGGTGGTGTACGCCGTTGGGAAGGAGGGTGAGCTGATGGCGCATAACCTAAAAAAATCAGGCTACAATGCAAAGTCCCTTTCCGCAAGCTCTGAGTTCTGCGGGCTCGAGATGGTAAGGTACTAGTGCCTGAAGGGAAGCCCAACTGCATATTTTAATTTTGCTAATGCAAGGTATAGCACATGGCAGAGCAAGACAGGAAGGACAGATACCGGGAAATGATGATACTGCTAGTGGCAGGCTCGGCGCTACTCGGCATGTCGTCTGTCTACTTCGTCCAGATCTTCTCGGTGCAGTACGGGCTGGCTGCAGGGGCAATAGTCCAGAGTGGCCAGACAAACACCACCATAATCCCTTCGTTACAGCTCCTTGGCTCGCAGATACAGGGGCTATACAGGTCAATTCTGGAGTCGTGGCTTGGGGTTGTCATTGGAACGATGCTGCTGCTGCTATCCTTCATGCTCTATCTAAACAGGGCGAACAGATTCGACGAGCAGAACAGGAGGTATATGCTGCTGCACACAACTCTCACGTTCGTATACATCATACTATTCGCAATTATCTATTCTGGATTCGTGCACAACACCCTGAGCATTTTGCTTTACTTCGGATTCTTTGGTATGATTGTGTGCGTCATCACGGACTTGTACTTAGAGTATGAGGCACGCACATCATCGAAAAGAGTCGGGGTTAGGAACATCAACATAAACCCTGAGACACCTTACACAAATATGCAGGTGCTAAAGAACCAGCTATTTTCTAAGTTGAAGGGCAACATCAGGATAGTGGACAAGCACTTCAACACTGAAGCGATAGCAAATCTTCACAGGCTCATAGCCGGGGAGATGGAGAGCATAGACTCGATAAGCGTGATAACATCAGAGGACATGCTGGACTCACAGTTCAAGGACGACTACAAGGACATGAGCAAGGAGCTCAAGAACAACGGCATAGAGATGGAGGTCAAGGTGATGGCCAGCGAGGACGCAAGCGCCCAGCACGAACGCTTCGTACTAGACGACCAGGATGCATTCAAGATACCGCCGCTCAACATAATAAACAAGAAGAGCGAGCATATAACAAAGATAAATGTTCGTGAGGCAAGGAAGAGGTTTGATTACCTGCACCAACGTGCGCTTAAATATGAAAATTACCTCCTGCGCCAAGACAGACCGAATCCCAAAAATTAATATAGATTAGATGCGAATCTACACTAGTGATGTTATGGCAATGGTAGAAGTTTGCAAGATGGCGGATCTCCCTGTGGGAAAGATGAAAAGCGTGACTGTCGGGGAAAATAGGATACTTGTGGCAAATGTTGAGGGCAAGCTCCATGCAATGCGCGCAATCTGCAACCACGAAGGCGGACCGCTTGACGAGGGAGAGCTAGACCACAACCAGATAATCTGCCCATGGCATGGAGCCATCTGGGACGTCACCACAGGCAAGACCATCTGGTTCCCGATGAAGCTAGACAACGAGCCGCTTTACGCAGTAAAGGTTGAGAACGAAACTGTATATGTCGAAACAGAGCCTTTAAAGGAGCTAAGCGCCTAGTTCGTCCACCTTGCTTGCAAAAGCAAAGTCCAGTTCTGTTATGCCCCCTTCGCTGTGGGTGTTTATGTCAAGGGTAACGGTATTATAGACGTTGAATATCTCAGGATGGTGATCTAGGGATGATGCTACTGTTGCCACGCGGTTTATGAATGCTATCGCCTCCTCGAACGTTGGGAATTTGTACCCTTTGTGTAGCTTGCCATTGACCAGCTCCCAGCCTTTTAGCCTGGCAAGCCTTTCTAGTACTTTGGAGTCGTCCAATTTCACATTATTACCCTTCTCTAGTAGGATGATGAAGGATTTAAAAGGATGCGAAGCGGATTAGGATAGTGTTAGGATGGCGGATAAACCCACATTGTTCCAGAAGGCACTTGTTGAAGCAGTAGGCGTCTTCTTCCTTGTATTTATAGGTGCAGGCGCGGTGATTGCTGCCCAGTATGCAGGCCTTGGCGCTTCTGGACTGCTTGCGGTGGCATTCGCAAACGGGATTGCCCTTGCGCTTGCAGTCTCATTTGCTATGAATATCTCTGGGGGCCACATAAACCCTGCGATAAGCATAGCCATGGCGCTTACAAAAAGGATAAAGTCCTTGGACGCTGCCGTATACATAGCTGCACAGCTGATAGGGGGCATAGTGGCAGGGCTGCTGCTTGTGGCCATCTATCCGCAAAGTGCAGGGATTGCAGTGCATTACGGCTCACCGGTGCTTGGCCAGTCAATAGGCGTTATTCAGGGCATTGCACTTGAGGCAGTAATGACTTTCATACTTGCCTTTGCAATATTTGGAACGATTGTAGATAGGCGCGCCCCAAAGATTGCAGGATTCGGGGCAGGACTGGCAGTCTTCATAGATGTCTTTGCCGGCGGAGCGCTTACCGGAGCGGCAATGAATCCCGCAAGGGCAATTGGCCCGATGATTGCTGCAGGTTTCTTCTCCAACTGGTACGTTTACTGGATAGGGCCCATAGTGGGTGCAATAATAGCCGCGCTTCTATATGCGGCAATAGCACAGAGACGATGATATGAACAGGCTTAAAGTTCCGCTATTTAGGGTCTTGTAGAAATCCCCTCATAAAATCTTCGACGATATAGATCCAAATATGAGAATGTGAAGAAAATTTATAGCCGAAACAAATAACGCGTTGCCATTTCTCTTCATGTGTCGGTATATATTGTAAGCAATATCCTTTAGCCGCT
>JAGWGI010000034.1 GCA_028867435.1 Microcaldota archaeon
TCACAGGTATCATGCAGAGGTCAATAAACCTCTTATACTTCGACTCCCTCATATTGTTGGTCATGGTGGTCAGCCTTGACCAAAAATCGAACCGAAGGTGTAAAATCCTTCGGTTCACACTAGTATCCGAGGATTTCTACAAGACCTTAAAAGACATTATTGAAGAGCACCAAAGTGCTTCGATAAATAAGTATTCATTTGTTGCAGATACGGTTAATCCTGATGGGATATTATATTTTTTTCCAATAATTAGTGGAAAAGACATGGAGACTGCACTCAAAAAATTTAATTCAAGTTTTGGATCAAGTATCAATATTAGTGCCACAATTGGTATAGAAATTATATTTGGATCTTTAGGTTATAGACTATTTGATACGATGTATTCACTACAAAGTGCTGCGCTAAATCGAGATTATGGTATAAAAACTGGAGCAAAGATAGATTATTATCAAAGCGGGAGGAAGAGTGCCCTTGGTTCTAAAAATAGAAAATAGTAGTGCCCTTATCAATCGTAACCAATTTATGTATCCTACTTTCCTTCTCCCTTCATCGTTCCACCTTACACTAAAAAATCGCTGGTAAGGCTTAAATACCTATTCCCGAAGCTTGAATATTCACATAATATGTAGACAGATGACGAAGTTTCTGCTGAGGAGAAATTGGAGTGTGCAGAAGCTAGCCAAACTTATAGTGCCTTTGTATAAGAATCGAAATCTAGAATGCTCAAGTGGGTTGTTTGGCGGAAGGGGTTTTTGCTGAAGCTATGACGCACAACTACGGTGCAGTAGGTGTGGGTGCAGGAAGAGTTCTTTCTAGGTAGGCATGATGCTCTGTATTATCATCTCCGGCTTATATGGCAGCAAATCAGTGTAATTTTCCCCCACACCAAAATAGAGAATCGGTACTGGAGAGGTGCTCAGTATTGAAATCGTGTTGCCCCCTTTGGCGTCTACGTCGAGCTTGGTGAGTATTATTCCGTCAAGGGCTATCGCCTCGTTGAACTCCCTGACCTGGTCGATGATTGCATTTCCAGTCACGCTCTCTCCTATGAATATCTTCATGTCGGGCTTTGTCACCCGAACTATCTTTCTCATCTCGTCCATCAGGCTCTTGTTCGTATCCTGTCTGCCCGCGGTGTCCATAAGCACGACGTCAACCTTGTGCGCCTTTGCAAATGAGATTGCATCGAAGGCTATGCTTGCGGGGTCGGCACCGTATGCTCCCTTTATCACCTTCACGTTCAGCTTATCTGCGTGGTGCACGGTCTGCTCAATCGCTGCCGCCCTGAAGGTGTCGCTTGCAGAGAGAACGCAGGTAAGATTGTTTGCCATGAGCATGCTAGTAATCTTTGCGATTGTGGTTGTTTTGCCTGCACCGTTGGGTCCAAGGAAGAGTATCCTAAATGGCATCTCGCCCTTTGCCTTTCTATCAAGTATCAGCTTGACCAGATCTGTATTTGAGCCCTTGTTGAGTATGTCGTAGAGCGAGTCTGCCACTACCCGATTTATGTACTCACCTATTCCGTTTGATTCTAAAGTTATCCCGACCAGCTTGCCCTTCATGTGCCAAACCAGCTTCTCCGCCACGTCGTAGCTCACGTCAGCTTCTATCAGCGAGAACTTGAACTTTTCCAAAAGCTCTTCGATGTCACCCTCCTTTATCGTGACCTTACCGGTTATCACGCTCTTTATTTTGGTCATCACCGAAAGCTTAGGTTTCTCGGTTATGATGCTAGGTTTTTCCTCGGGCTTCTTCTCCTGCGGCATTTTTTCCTGAACCCTATGCGCCTGCTCGGGATGTGCGATTGTGTGGTGACTTTGTTCGTGAGCCTTCTTTATTTCCTCTTGAACTACCTTTGTTTCTTGCACTTCCTCTGTTTTGCGCTCTTCTATTCGTGACTCTTCGCGCTTTGGCTCTGCTACGTGTTCTGTTTCCTCCTTCGCTGGCGCCTGGGGCGCCTCAGAGACTACGCTCTCCTCTTTCTTGACTATTGAGCCAACAAGGTCGGAGAACTTCTTCTTTAGTCCCTCGAACATTTAACTCACTGGAGGCTGCTGCGCCGCATTTATCCTAAAGGAGAGATCAAGAACTTCCTTCTCGACCTTTTGGCGCTGCATGACAAGGGCGCTTATAGATTCCTGTATCTTTGCAGAGTTTTTTGATAGGAACTCCTTGGCTTCTGCAGTGCTCTTTTCCACCATGTATCCTGCACCCACATTGGTTATCAGCCCCTTCACCTCCTTGACATCCACCTGCATGAAGGTGCCAGCCTCAAGACTCACTAGCATGTTGGAGTTCTGTACTATGTCCAGCTTGCTAAGCGCCTCCAGGTTCCTCTCATATGCAGCGGAGATCATCAGGTAGTTTGATATCTCGCCCACTATCGCCTCGTACTGCCGGGTATACGCGTCGTATAGGTACTTGAGCTGCTCGAGATCCTCTTGCGGCATGCAATCACTTCTAATTTCCTCCTCCTTTATTTAGCACTATAGGTTTAGCGCATTGGTTATCCTGGCGAGCTCGAACCCAGTGGTCTTGCCGCCCACCGCCACGCCGCTAGAGTTGGCAAGGACCGAGAGGCCTATTGCAAGGGAGCCCAGATTGGCGGTGGACTGCTCAGCCTCTACCTTGAATAGCTCCTCCAGCTCCTTCTTCTCGTCCTCGTTCACCCTGTTGTTGAGGACTGCGCCTTTGTTTGTGAGTATGTTGTTTGCGCCGACAGTGTTGAATCCGCCTATGTCCCTCCTCACAGTCTCCACGCGCAGCACATCGGCAATCATCTTCTCCTCCTTCTGAGTGTATTCCGGGTTGAGCACAGCGATCCTATCGTTTGCAAGGATGTTGTTTCTCAGGGCGTTCATGTCAGTCTTTAGCACCTCCACCTCCATGCCCTTGATCTGCTCTTTTATGCGCTCAATCTCGGAGTGCTCAGATGTTACCGGGAGGAGTATGCCGCTGGAGTTGCACGCAACATATATGCCTACAAGGTGGGAGTTGTCAATTGTCGCTTTGACTATCTCGACTCCCAAAGCGTCCCTTAGCATCTGCTCCTTCCCTTTGCTTATATTCTGGGTCACGATTGCGAATTTATCGGTGGCTACCCCGAATGCACCTATGAATGGATTGCCTTCAATCTCCAGTTTGATGATATTAGTGCCGTTCATGCCCTTTGACCTGGAATATAGTTTTTAGCGCTCAGTTATAAAAGAAGTTACTTGCCGCTATCTCCCTTGTCAGCAGCCTTTGGTGCTGCAGGCTTTGGCGACTTCATCTCAGCCTGTGCCGGCAGCTTGCCTGCCGCTGCAGGCTTCTCCTTAGCAGCTTCCTTGTTTGTCTCCTGCTTCTTTTGCCCTAGTTTTGGCAGGGCTGCAGGCTTTGGCATCTGGGACTGAGGCTTTTGCACCTGCGGGTTTAGCAAAAAGACCTTCACCGAATTAGCGTCTTTTGTGATCTTCACTTCTATTCCCTTCATCCTTCTCGCAGGGCTCATCATCAAAAACTCGTTTAGCTTCGAATCTATCTTGATGGCTCCGACATCAGACTTGGTGAGCCTGGCCACGCTCTCTTTGAGGTAGTCCATAGACTTTGCCCTCCTTCTTGGCTCGTGTATCGCCACCAGCCTGCTCCTCATGGTTATTCTTGCGACTAAATCTGTCATCTGCTCACTTTTTTATCCTCAGCTTCCTGTGCCTCCAGTCCCTCTGGAACTTGTTCTGCTGGATGCGCCTGTGCGTTCTTACCAGTGCGAGCACCGGTATCCTCCTGTTCCTCTTGAGCATCTTGCCTAGGGAGGTCTTCTGTTTTACTGTCTTTTTGCTCATACTATCACTTGTGCCTGAATTCTATCTTGGGCTCCTGCCTGGACGTCAATTTCGTAAGTATCTCGATCACCTGCTCATTTGTGATCTTCCCGGAGAGCCTGTTGCTCTGCACAAGGGAAATCACCAGGTCCACAAGCTTGTTGTAGACCTCTGGGTTTGAGATCCTCACGTTGAGCACCCTTTCGAGCGCGTCGTCTGTCAGAAACCTCTTAAGTATCTCCTTCTTCTGCGCCTCTATCTGCTGCTCGCGCATCCTTTTCATCAGGGCCTTCCTTGCTGAATTGTCATCGTCGCCCTGACGTGCCACCTACACACCCTCCTTCTGCAGTTCATTGCTCAGCTTGTCGAGAAAAGACTTGCCGGTTGAAGTTATTATCCTTCCCTTCGGCGTCTTCTTGATGTAGGTTGCCTTCTCTAGTGAATCGAATGCGTCCTTTATCACGCTTCCGCCTGAACGCTGGTGGTGGTGCCTGTGGATGGTGTGGCTGTGCTGCGAACCGTACCTTGTCCTGAGCCTCGAGATGCCTATCGGACCGTTGAGATACACCTGCCTGAGCACAGATGCGCACCTGACATAGTAGAAGTCAAGGTCGCTTGGAACCCTCTCCTTTGCAGGCCCGGTCTTCACGAACTCCACGTACGCAGGCTTCTTGACCCCCTGCTCCTTGAGCTTCTCGCTCGCCCTCTTGATCAGCGCTGATCCGTCTACGTCGAACACGTTTGCCATTTAACACACGCTAAGTTGCTTTTGAAATAAAAGTGAGTCGTTAAGAAACTAACAGACTGACAGTAGATAGTAGTTGTAGCATTAAATATATATTTGTTAGCCTACCCAATTAGAGTGTCTAATTGTTGATATGATGAAGGTAACTATAGTAGAGGATGAGCCAAAGAGCCTTATGCTTGAATTCGAAGGCATGGACCGCGCATTCCCTGAGCTGATAAAGCACAAGCTCATGGAAAGCAAGGACGTTGAGTTCGCAAGCGCTGCAAAGGAGCATCCTGAGCTTGGCAATCCAAGGCTGATTGTCAAGGCGAACAAGAACCCAAAGGGACTTGTGCTAAAGGCAATAAGCGAGGTGCAAGATGACATCAAGGAGTTCGCCTCGCAGATTCCAAAGAAGTAGATTTTGCAAGGAAGCTTTTCAATGGTTTAGCAAGTTAGCTGTTTGCAGTGGGGAAGTAGCTAAAATGCGCGCAACTTAGCCGATTTCTTCGACAAGCTTCTCCACAAGCGCCTTGATCTGATTTATCTTCTCGAGCCTTGCATCGTATGGCATGTGCTTATTGCTCTCCACCTTCCAGTATTTTAGCTTTGAAGACTCGGCAAGGTAGTCAGGCAGTGAATCCCTGTCGGCCATCGCAATTATCAGATCAGCCTTCTCTGCCATCTCCCTTGCGAGCTGCGTGCGCACACTCCTTGAGAGGGCCCATCCCTTTCATTATCTCGACGTTGAATGGGTTTATGGGAAGGCCCTCGTTGCCCTCCTTGGAGACCTCAAGGCCTGCGGAGATCGCCTTGTTCTTCTTGGACATGCCGTTGAAGAAGGCTGCCGCCACCTGGCTCCTCTTGGAGTTTGCCCTGCAGATGAAAAGAACCAGCACTAAAAACACGTCATATTACTTTCTCAGCTCAGAATATAGAAGCTTCGCAACTGCCGGAACCATCTCGATGTACTCCTTTATTGCCCCCTTCTTCCAGGTTTCCTCGAGCTCCATTAGCATTGCATCCACCTTTGAGGTCTGAGATTTTTTGCGCTTTTCTGCGGCAAAGTCTTGCTTCTTTGCGTACTTTATCAGTATCTCCTCAGATATCTGCTCGACAAGCTCCAGCCCAGACTTGTAGTCTTTGGAAATTGTATGGGAATTGAGCACCTTCCTTATGCTGTGCAAGAAGTCATCGAAGTCCACCTTATTGAAGTGCTGCTGCGTGTGCAGCAGTGCGACTGCGCCAATAAAACTCTCCATCGGCTCATTTCTACTGTAGCCTATGAAGTCCGCATTGTTCACAAGCTCGTTGAGAGATAGCATTACTCTGGCAAAAGTACTGTTCTCCTTGACAAGTCCTGCTAGCGCTATCGTACTGTCTAGAAGTTGGCTTCGGCTGGCTCCAACTTCGGCGATGCCAAGAAAGATCAGTCCTGTATCTGCAAGTGATAAGTCGAATCTCTTTGATAGCAGGGCAACCTTTTGCATAAGCAGCACATCTAGAAGCTTGGCTTCATTTTTGGTTCCCTCCCTGCCCCCAAAATATGCGCGTGCTTCAATCATCTCGGTTAGCTTTAGTTCCTTGCCGTAAATCTGGTGCACCTTCATTCTCTGCTCCTTTATGGCCATGAAAGCGTTCATAGAAATAGGATTGGTCCGGGGTTTTATATGTGTTTCTTAGTCTACGTTTTCCACGTTCTGGCGCATTTGTCAAACCCATTTTGATGCAACAAACAGCAAGAACTATTGGCACGATAATTATTCTCTCTTAGCGCCTATCGGGCTCAGGTCGATCTTGAACTTGAACTCGCCAAGTGTTATGCCGACTCCTAAGTCCTTGGCTTTGTTTTTGCCCATTTTAATCTGCTTGAGCATCTGTGGGAATGCATCAAGGTACCTAAAAGTCACTCCAGGCGCGCCCTTGCGAATGCCATCAACAGAGCCCTGCAGGAAAATTCCAGGGAGCTCAAGCACCTGCGCACTGTAGACTGGCTTCTCCTTTGGAAGCTGGCTATTACCAATCTTGAGCCGGTATGAAAATTCGACTAATTTTTGCCTTCCCATGATATCAGATTGTCTTCGTAAGGTTTAAATAGTATTTCATCCAAAAAGGATTTACAGCGAATTTCTCCTCGGCAGAATTCTTAGGAATTTTCGACGCTGAGGATATCTAATCGTCTGGGGGGTTATTTGTAACCCTGATGAAAACCGTGTTTTGCGGTTGGATGTAGTCTTGAGTTAATTGTAAGGAACACAATTGCAAAAGTAAGTTCAAGTACTTTAAATCAAAAATCACACCAACACGTCGCTGGATAACTCCAGTCGATGCTGCTGGAGGGAACTGCTATCAGATTCCGACAGCCATGCAAGTCAGCTCACAGGCCTCTGTGGGCGGCACACGGCTCAGTAACGCGTAGTCAATCTACCATAGGGAGGCGAATAACCTTGGGAAACTGAGGCTAATGCGCCATAAGCTAGGATTTCTGGAATGATTTCTAGCCAAAAGGTACGCAAATTGCAGCGCAACCACCCTACGATGAGACTGCGTCAGATCAGGCAGATGGCGGGGTAATGGCCCACCATACCTTTGACCTGTAGGGGATATGGGAGTATGAGCCCCGAGAAGGGCACTGAGACAAGGGCCC
>JAGWGI010000035.1 GCA_028867435.1 Microcaldota archaeon
CTCACCTGCCCAGCTACAGGGGTTGTTAGAAGCGTGAGGTTGTTGATTGGGTTGGAAACATAAGGGGATACCTGCAGCGTGGCAAAGCCTGTTGTGTTTATGGTGTTGCTGGGGGCCACAGGCGCAGCGCACTGGCCCTGGCAGAGCTCGTAGTTTATGGTGAACTTTGGGGAGAGCTGCGTTCCTACAGAACCTGCCTTGATCTGCATCGTGACGTTGCATGTGATTATCGCTTCCTTTGGCGCATTCACAGGCAGGCACGTGCCGCCGTATGTCTGCGGCGCAAGGAAGGGCGTGAGGGTTATCGCATTTGATTTGGGAAACTCGATGTTCTGCCCTATGTCGTTGATGAAGACCACCAGGAACTTTGAGCCGATAGAATTTGATATGAAAGCAGATGAGATGCAAGGCAGGGCAGGGGAGATGTAGCATGATGGGGGAGTGAGTGCGGTCGGCTTATTTACCGTAACTACCGCGATTAGAAATGCCAGAAATATTGCTATTATCAGAAATGCCCACGCGTATGTGAGCAGGAACTCTATGGATGATTGATTGCGCATTTTTGCACGCCGGGATACAGGGATAGATGGGGATAATAGTTTTTTAAGGTTGCTGTTAGGGAATTGTAGTTAGGTGTTTTATGATAGCCTTAGTAGCTTCAATGCTCGATCCTGCGTCTAGAAACATTTCCGAGTTCCTGATAAAAGAGTTCGAATTTGAGGCAGCCTGTTATAGGGGAGTGGAATGCTTTAGGCGCGACTTGGTCATTTTGCTGACAATAGGCACCGAACTTGTCGGTGCAGAATTCGTTGACGCACTTGGATGAAAAGTTGCATACTTTTTGAGCAGGCACAAAAGCGCCGGGGGGTCTCCTCGTTCACGACGCATCCATTATAACAAGCATCTGTCCGCATTATCAATTCTTCTTGCAAAACCAGTGGCCTGGGACTGCATGCTTTTTATATCTGCTGAGCCATATACTTGTAGCTGAAAAGCTGATTTTCCCGCTATAACTGCAATTTGCAGGAGGGGTTTAGGATGGAAGAGATAAAGTTAGAGGATTTCACCAAGTTCATAGACGAGAATAAGGGCAAGAGGAAGTTCAGGCAGAGCGTGGAGCTTGCGATAAATTTCAAGGGGATAGACTTCAACAAGCAGGACAACAAGCTAAACCTTGAAGTGAACCTTCCCCACGGAAAGGGCAAGGTAAAGAAGCTGGGAATCTTCGCCACAGAGAAGAGCCTGATTGAGAACGCCGAGAAGCTTGGGATAGAGATTTTCGACGGTGCAAGGCTTGATTCGATAGCCGGGGACTCTGCAAGGATGAACTCGCTTCTAAACTATGATTTGATTGCGCAGCAAAGCCTGATGCCAAGCATAGCAAAGTTTCTGGGGCAGTTCCTAGGCCCTAGGAACAGGATGCCAAAGCCGCTTATAGGGAACATGACGCTCGCTGCAATCTCAAATGAAATGACAAAGAGGATCGCGATAAAGACCAAGGGCAAGAACCTGCCTACAGTGCACTGCATAGTCGGAAGCGAGGACATAGAGCCAAAGAAGCTCTACGAGAACATGAATGAGGTAATCAGTACTGTGGTAAAGAAGGTCGGGCAGGGGAGGATACGCTCGGCGTATCTGAAGCTGAGCATGAGCAAGCCGATAAAGGTAATGTGATTTTTATGATGTTAAAAGCGCAGAAGGTGGAATACGCAAAAAAGCTCAGGGCTGAGGTGAAGAAGTACAAGGTCGTGGGAGTGCTCCCGCTGGGCGCGATACCGGACAGGCTTTTGCAGAAGATAAGGAACCAGATAAAGCCTGATGCCAAACTCGTCATTGCTAGGAAGAGCCTTGTGCTCAAGGCGCTGGAGGGTGACGAGAGGCTCGAGAGAATAAAGCCGTTTGTCGAGAAGAACATGGCACTCATACTTACAAACAAGGATCCCTTCGAGCTGAGCAGGATAATAAGCTCGAACAAATTGAAACTCGCGGCAAAGCCCAACCAACTCTCGCCTGAGGATATCTCTATCGAATCCGGCGAAACCGCAATAGCCCCGGGGCAGGCAGTGACCGACCTCAAGGCTGCAGGAATTGACGTTCAGATACAGAAGGGAAAGGTGGTCATAGCAAAGAGCAAGGTGATAGTCGCGAAGAACGCAAAGATCTCGCTTGCAGTAGCAAAGGCGCTAACTATGCTTGACATAAAGCCATTCCAGGTCTGGGCATCTATACAGGCAGTGATGTCAGATAACCTATTCATAACAGGCGAGGTTCTAAACATCACCCCTGAGTTGGTAAGCACACAGATGGCCCAGGGATTTAGAGTTGCGAACACGCTGACGACCGACATAGGATATGTGACAGAGTACAACTTTGCACCGCTGCTCAAGAAGGGCTATCTTAGCGCCCTGGGTCTTGGGCTTGCAACAAAGAGCTACGAGCCAGGCATAGTCGAGAAGCTGATAGCGGAGGCTGTTCTTGCGGCTGTTGGGCTGTCGGCAAAGGCTCCTGAGGGCGCGGTGGCATGATACTTAAGGTGAAATGAATGGAATATATATATGCTGCACTCTTGCTTGATGCGGCTGGAAAGGAGATAAGCGAGGAAAGCTTGAAGAGCATCGTGAAGGCTGCCGGAGTGTCGCCGGACGAGGCAAGGGCTAAGGCGATTGTTGAATCTCTAAAGGGAGTCAACATAAAGGACGTTATAAAGAACGCCCAGAACGTACAGGCTGCCGCCCCTGCTGCAGCTTCTGAGACCAAGAAGGAGAAGCCTAAGGAAGAGGAGAAGAAGAGCGAGGAGGAGGCTGCCGGAGGGCTTGCAAGCCTGTTCGGCTGAGTCCCCACTGCCAATTCTTGCCCGGCTCGGCCGGGCCGCTTTTATTTTTAACTACTGCGCCTCGCACAAGCCTTTTTAAGAATTTGGCGAGTAATACTATCAAGTGAGTTTCATGGATGTTTACGTAGACAAGCCAAAGTGCACGGGTTGCGACCACTGCAAGGACGTCTGCCCTGTTGCAGTTTTCGAGATGATCCCTCTAACACAGGACGTCAACAAGGACAACGCGCCAGAGGAGATGAAATGGAAGGGGACGCACGATCCCGAAGTCCATGCGAAGTTCTCAGGGCTGCAGGACGGCCACACCCATTTTACCCAAAAGTCGGTTGCCGTCAACGGCAGCGCATGCATACTCTGCCAGGCATGCCTAATTGAGTGCGAAGGGGAGTGCATCCACATAATCGACGACAACGGCGTGAAGTACCAGTCAATATACAAGTAGTGGCGAGCGGATGCACTATGAAACTATTCCATCTTTTGTACTACTGCATCAAGCACTCTAGTCGCCGCTTCATCATAGCTTGGAAGTTCCCTTATTATGCCGCTAAGATCTTTTTCCCAATGCAGCTTCACTTCTCTTACCCTAGCCCTAAAACTTTTAATCGAAAATTTGGAGTGATCGAAGGCAAGCTTGTCTCTTATCAGCAGCGGGTTTACTTTGGCGCCGTAATCTATCATGAACTTTAGGTCGTATAGATCCCTAGGCTCCACAGATTTTCTTGTGAGAAGGGCCCGCACCTTCTCGGCGAATATCTCTTCCATGTCCATTGCGAGCATCGAATAAGTGTGAAGATCAGGGTCCTTGTAGATGGTCGATGGATTAATGCTTTTAAACGCAGGCTTGAGGGCAAGTTTCTCCTGAAGATTTACTGTTGCCTTCATTATATGTGGTGCGTTAAGCGGTCCGAACGATGGACCCCTGATATTTATTGTATATCCAAGGCCGTGCCTTACTTTTTCTGGGGTCTGATATGAGGTATCATAGAAGTCATTCACCGCATCTATGCCCTTCTCAAAATGGTTCACGAGCCCAGAATCTGAAAGGTTGAAATCAAGATCCCTAGAAAGCCTGTTCAGGCCGTATACCTTCTGCAACGCAGTGCCTCCCTTCAGCGACAATTCTGAGGATATGGAACCAAAAACGCATTCGAGCACTATATGCTGAAGATAATCATTCTCGACCCAGAACGGATCCAGTGAATTTGCCCTTGCATAGCCCAATATGGCTTCCCTATCTATCATCTCGCTCACCCTCTGAAACCTTCATTGCTAGTGCATTTACCTTTTTTATAATTGTCTTGCTTTTGCTCATCTTAGCGTATTTTGCCAATAGCTCCTTGTCTATCATGCCCCTTGCGGTTGCGCCGGCAAGCACCTCATCTAAATATCGTGTATCCTCATTGTAATAATATGCATCGACTATAGCCTTCTCAACATACGCCATCGCTATGTTATTGCTTCTCTTGTATCCGTACATCATCTCTTTTTTTGCGTGCTTGAATTGCACAGCCAACCCCTGGATCCCTTCAAGAGACCTATGCCTTTTTGTCGAAATCACTTTTATCACTTTTGGCAACTGGTCGATAAGGCCATAATAACTAAAAGCCGAGATGAGGCTTATGTACGAAGGATACGCTACATTGCACGCGACTTCGAATGGGTTTGTATCCGGCAGGTAGTAGAGCCCATTTTGGGCGCGCATCACGGCGTGGCTTTTTGACAGCATAAGGTAAGCATATCCTCGTCGCTTGCCAGTTATCCTTATAATGTCGCTTACGGTAAAGACCCGCAAACCATTAGATTTCAGTTCTGACACGACCTCGCTGAACTTCATAATTAGAGTTACATGTAAAGATTCTTATATTTTTATATAAGATTTGTTACATCTAATAGCTCGACGCATGTGCTTAGGCAAGGCGCCCCACTTGAGCGTGAAAGGAGGCGCACCTACCTGGGTAGCGACAACGGCGTGAAGTACCAGTCGATATATAAGTGAAGCTCTTTCATGGCGGTGCCATGGATTTACCACGCCGAGCATAACGAAATAAGTTAGCTACCAGAACAAGGGTAAACGTTTATATTATCATCTGTATATAACAAAATAGTTATTTAAGGGTGAAATTATAAAAGAGTTGCGGCTTTATGAAATACGAGACAAGGCAATAGCCTCTAAAAGAGCAGTCTACTCCATCCAACAACTGTCTAATCTTATAGGGAAATCCAGAGCGATCTCCACGGTATACTCATCTAGGCTTGTTAAGAATAAACTTGCAATGAGGGTTATGAAAGGCACAATATCTTTTACTGATGACCAATTCGTGATTGCAACGCAACTTGTGGAACCTTCCTATCTATCTTTGGATTCGGCATTACTTTTCAATGGAATAATACAGCAGGTTCCAAGGTCGATAGAATGCGTAACGAGTCAGAACTCATTTAGGCGCCCAAAAATTGGGGCAGTATTCCATAAAATCCCAAGCAACCTGTTCTTTGGGTATAAACGGCAAATAAAGGGAAGCAGCTATATTTTTGTGGCAGAATCCGAAAAAGCGGTAATAGACGGGGTGTACCTGAATCGATACTTCAAAAAGGATCTAAAGGAGTTGATGCCAAAATTAAACCGGCAAAAGTTGATTGAGTTTGCAGAGCGATTTGAAGGTCGAGGCAGCCAAAAAATAAGGTCGATGGTAAATGATTGACAAAAAAGAGCTAATCGAAATTGCAAGATTGATGGGGCTAAAACCATGGCAGCAGGAGAAGCATTATATTCAGTACCTTGCGCTCAACAGCATTGCAGAAGAGCCGCTAGTTTTCAAAGGTGGAACATACCTTTGGTTTGCAAGTGGGCTTGACAGGTTTTCAGAGGACCTTGACTTTACCGCTTCGGAGTTGCTTTCGCACGATGTTGCTGCGAAAGTGTCAAAGAATCTCTCTTTTTTTGGGGTCGAAAACACCATCAAACCCATAACAAACAATGAAGCCACACTTTCTTTTAGGATTAGCGCAAAGGGACCTCTCAACACGGCCAAGATAGACGAGTGCACAGTTTACGTGGAAATCAGCAAAAGAGAGCAAATACTCAAGAAAACATTACCCATAAGACTTGACTATCCACCGTATTCGTTACCGATAAAGACCATATCTGGCATGGCGCTTGAGGAGGTGGGGGCGGAGAAGGTCCGTGCAATGCTGACAAGGGAAAAGGCAAGGGACGTATATGATCTTTATCACTTGGTATCGAAAAATGGGATAAGATTCGATGAAAACATGATAAATTCCAAGTTGGAATACTACAGCTTGGAATTCTCACCAAAAGGATTTCTAAAGAGCATATTAGACCATCAAACATATTATGCAAAGGAATTAACGAATTTGGTATTCGGCGAGCTGCCCAAGTTTGATAAGGTAAAAGAGGCGCTGTTAAATTGGGTAGGCGCCTAGTTATCCGCACTGCATCTTAACGTGGCCCATATTCTGCGTTTTTATATGAAGGGCGTGCATACTAGATCGGCGTGCCAAAATGCGCAATCAATCATCCATAGAGTTCCTGCTAACCTACGCATGGGCTTTTCTGATAATAGCAATATTTTTAGCATTTCTGATAGCCGTAGTGACAGTAAATAAGCCTACTGCGCTCACCCCACCTTCCTGCTACATTTCTCCTGCCCTGCCCTGCATCTCATCTGCTTTCATATCAAATTCTATTGGTTCAAAGTTCCTGGTGGTCTTCATCAACGACATAGGGCAGAATATCGAGTTCCCAAAAACAAACGCAATAATCCTCTCGCCTTTCCTTGCACCGCAAACATACGGAGGCACATGCCTGCCTGTTAATGCGCCAAAGGAAGCGATAATCACCTGCAACGTCACGATGCAGATCAAGGCAGGCTCTATAGGAACGCAGCTCTCTCCCAAGTTCACCATAAACTATGAGCTCTGCCAGGGCCAGTGCGCTGCGCCTGTGGCCCCCAGCAACACCATAAACACAACAGGCTTTGCCACGCTGCAGGTATCCCCTTATGTTTCCAACCCAATCAACAACCTCACGCTTCTAACAACCCCTGTAGCTGGGCAGGTGAG
>JAGWGI010000036.1 GCA_028867435.1 Microcaldota archaeon
AGCGTGGGCGACGTCGATTTTGAAACAACAAAGAATTACGTGAAGAACCAGTCGCTTGATAGATATCAGAAGATTGAAGCGATGCAGGCGCGGCTCTCCAAATTCTTCTAGATGGAAACCCCGCACTTTAGTGCGGGGAGGAGGTCATAAATACTATTTTGCATATGGGTCTAATATGCAAGAAAAGCCGATGCGGAATAGGTGTAGGGGAGCTTCGTTGGTCGGAAAGGCAGAACTTCCAAATCATAAGTTCCTAATTAATCATGAAGGTTATGCTACAATTGCTCCATCTCCCAAAGAAAAGTTATACGGGCTTATCTGGTCTATAACAAAACAGAATGAGAACTCCCTAGATAAATACGAAGCGGTCTCAAAAGGGCTTTACCTTAAAACTTACAAAAGGGCATACGAAATTGACGGAAAAAATAAACGAAATAATAAATCTTATAAAGTGCTTTTATACCTCACCAAGAATAGCAGATTCGGAAAAGCACGTAAAGTTTATCTAGAAAAAATTTTAGACGCAGCAAGAATTCATAAATTTCCAAAAAGCTATATGAAGAAGCTCAAATTTTGGTTAAGATGAGCGCCGCAACAGAAAACAGGCATGTCCGACAAAGCCGAAGTTAGAGAAACATTTTTAGCCTTTGTAAAGGAATCCTATTTTATGGCCGAGACGAAGGTGACCCCATGGGAAGTGAGCGGAAAGGTAGACTATGACAAACTGACAAAGCAGTTCGGCACCAAGATTATTAACGACGATCTCAGGCGCCGCCTTGCAAGGCTTGCATCAGAGCAAAATATACTCCTTGAGCGCGGGGTTTACTTCTCGCACAGGGACCTTGACCTGATACTTGCCGACCACGAATCCAAGAAGGGATTCTTCTTATACACAGGCAGAGGACCATCGGGACCGATGCACATAGGGCACCTGCTCCCGATGGTTTTCACCAAGTGGCTCCAGGACCGCTTTGGAGTCAACTTATACGTACAGATTACTGACGACGAGAAGTTCCTGCTCAACAGGGAGAGGGAGCTTGCAGATGTGGACAAAATCGCAAACGACAATATACTAGACATTGCTGCGCTGGGCTTTGATCCAAACAAGACCTTCATATTCAAGGACACGCAGTACATGCGCAACATGTATCCGATAGCGCTCAGGGTTGCAAGGCAGATAAACCTCTCGCAGGTCAGGGCGACATTCGGCTTTGAGAGCTCGACAAACGTAGGGATGGCTTTCTTCCCGGCAATCGAGATAATTCCCACGATGTTTGAGAAGAAGAGATGCCTGATACCTGCTGCTATTGACCAGGATCCGTTCTGGAGGCTGCAAAGGGATATCGCAGAGGGCCTTGGCTTTCACAAGGCCGCACAGATACACGGCAAGTTCCTGCCGCCGCTCACCGGCGCAGAAGGGAAGATGAGCGCATCGCAGCCAGAGACCGCAATCTACCTCTCCGACGACCCAAAGACCGTGAGGAACAAGATAATGAAGTACGCCTTCTCTGGAGGGCAGGAGAGCATTGAGCTGCACAGAAAGCTTGGCGGCAATATAAACGTTGACGTCTCATATGCCTGGCTTCGGGACTTCTTCGAGCAAGATCCAAAGAAGCTAAAGAAGATAGGGCAGGACTACACATCAGGCAAGATGCTCACAGGCGAGCTTAAAGGAATACTGGTAGACAAGGTCAATTCATTCCTAGAGCAGCACAGGGCAAATAGGGAAAAGGCAAAGGAGCATGTAGATTCTTTCATGCACGGAGGTGCACTTGCACAAAGGATGTGGAAGACTGTTCATAATTAGGCTAACTAGCTATTTTCTGAAATCTGGCGCAAGCTGGAGAACCTTAAAATAATAAAAAAAGAAGATGAGGGCCAAATGGCCCTCAGGCTGTAAAGCGATTAGCTGCTCCTTCCATTCATAGTCAGGCTGACGATTGAGTCGTTGTTAAACACTGCGCTGTTTGTCGGGTCAAGGTTGACTAGCCTAACTGCCATGACTCCCTGCTCGTCGTTGTGGACATCGCCCAGAGCATCTATGGGGAATGTTCCCTTTGCCGGCGCGTTTCCTGCCTCTCCAACGCTCTCCCACTGCGCTGTGCTGGCGTTTAGAACCTGGAGCTGCACGTCCTGGGGAAGTGCTCCCTTCTCATCTAGCTTGACATTCATCTCCACGCTCACCGATCCGCCAAGTCCTGCAACGTCGAATACGACTCTGGACTGGTTAGGGGGTAGTACGAACCCAACTAAGGTAAAGTCTGTGGCCCATGTCATGTTCCTCTTTAGCTGCGCTATTGCAGGTGCGAGGTTCACGCTCTGGGTTGTCGGTATCTGTATGGAACTAACTTGGCTTTTCAGGGCGTTTATCTGGCTCGATAACGAGCTTACCTGTCCGCCGAATGTTGCCGCTAGGTAAAGAACCGCTAACAGGGTTATTACCACAAGCACCACTAGCAGGTTGTGCATCATGTCTTGCGCCATTGTATCACGCGTTTAAATGCAAACCTAGCCTTATAAACCTTTGCCTCAACCAGGCCCTGTTGTCGGACCTCCACCGCTGTAGTAACCGCCTCCAAGCCCTGGAATCTGGCAGTATGCGCTGTTCATCTCAACAGGATAGTTCGGCCCTGCCTGCCATGAGCCTATGCCACTGCTGCTCACAGGGGCGTAGTAGACCAGCTGCTGCTCTGTCTGGTTAGAACTTCCGACGCAGTAGATGTAGCTGTTCTCAATAGAACAGCCCTCCTTGGAGAATGGCACCGGATACGGGGTTGTTGCAGTCCAGGTGCCTATCCCACCGCTGCTTATCAACGGGGCGAAGTATGTCTGGTTCTGGCTTTCAGTTCCTGCGGTGCCAACACAGTATATGTACCCCTTGTCAATACTGCATCCCGCGTCAATCATCGGCACCGGATAGTTGGCGTTCTGCTTCCATGTGCCAAAACCCGTAGAAGAAATTCTGGAGTAGTACACCTGATTGTAAGGGTAGTTGCCAACTCCAATGCAGTATATTATCCCGTTGTAGATTGAGCATCCGATACTGTGCCCCATTCCCGGATAATCTGTTCCAGCTGTCCAGTTGCCAATCCCTGCGTTGGATATTGGTGCATAATACGTCTCGCTCATCGATCCAGTTTGCGATCCCACACAGTAGAGGTAGCCATTGTAGGCAGAGCATCCCGCCCTGTACATGCTTATCAGGTAAGGAGTTGTCGGAGTCCATGTGCCAATTCCAGAGCTTGATATAGGTGCGTAGTAGGTCAGGTTGAAAGGCGCATTGTCCTTGAAGTCGCCTGTGCAGTAGATGTAGTTGCCATATATGGAGCAGCCTGCAAAGGAGAGCGCCGTAGGGTACGGGGTGGTCTGCTGCCATTTGCCAAGCTGTGCATTGTCATATATCGGGGCATAGTACACCTGGTTTTTTTGCGTTGTGCTAACCGTGCCAACGCAGTATATGTATGATGCTGTGCCAACAGAAGCGTTTATCGTAGTAGTCTGCTTAACAGGCCCAGTGCCAGGGCCGCCGCCCGAGAAGATAAGGAAGTACGAAGCCACTACAACTATCACTATCACGGCCACTGCAACCCCTATTATTGCAACGCTCGATACAGCTTTCACATCACCACCAAAACCAAATTGTCACTCCTCTCATAACACCATGTTGAAGACTGTACTAGTCCCATTGCTTTTCGCAGCCAGCATGGCCGGTGGATACACAACCGATATTGTTCCAGCGCCGCTTGTGGTCTCCACTTCGCCGAACTGCATAATCAGGTTGTCTGCTGACCCTGTATTGTAGGTCACCCAGAGATAGTTACTGTGCAACCCAGGCGTCTTGGTCGAGGTGCAGTTGAAGTTAAGGTTCACCATCTGCCCGGATATCACCGGGATCTCAACCGGAGTCGTATCTGGCAGGGTGGTTTCGTTGCTGCTGCATCCCACAGAGGTTATGACCATCTGACTAGAGACTATCTGGCCGAAGACCAATTTCAAGCCTCCTGACGTGTTCATAGCAGGGGCCTCGCACAGAAAGCCTGGCTGAGTGACGCACTGCGGCGCACCACCGAAGATATTGACCTTTAGAAGTATTACGATTGCTATTATGGCGACAACTGCTATCCATCCGTATGAGACCAGATATGCGCTGATTCCAGGCGACTGCTCCCAGGGTATCTCCTGCTCTTTCATATGTGCACCATAAACAATTCGATAATGAAAATAGCAAGTATTTATTCATATGCCCACTGCCAAGACCTTTCCCTTTGCGAAGATGCGCGGTGCCTTCTCCCTCATCAGCAGGAACTCGTCTCCCACAACAAGCGGTATGGCCTTCTCTAGTTTTATGGCGATCTCGCTTCCAGAAGCGTTCTCAATTGTAGCGTTGACGCAGGAGAAGTTGGAGACTAGGGAGTACTTTGACCCCGCCAAAATCTGCTCTTTTGCAAGCTGGCTTGCATGGATCTGGGCGCGCAGGCTGCCAACTCTGCCTGCCTTGGACTTTGTGAGTATGTCTCCCTTCTCTATCTCGGAGTGCTCAAGCCCCTTTAGCGCAAGCCCCACTCTGGTCCCAACTCCGGCCAACTCCACGTCTACGTCCTGGCTCTGTATGGACTTGACGCCAACCAGCCTGCCTGAGCTGTGGTAGAGCTCATCGTGCACCTTCACCGTTCCGCGGGTCACCACCCCGAGCGCAACTGATCCTATCCCCTTTACCGGGAAGGCGTGGTCCAGGTCTATTCGCACCTCGCCTGGCCTATCCATCGCCTTTTGTGCCAGTATCTTTTGGAGTACCTCCTCCCTTGGCGAGATCTCGTAATCTGCTATCTTTATCCCAGAGAGCAGACCAGAGATATCGTTTTCGTCAGTAAAGATCACATGTTTGTCAAGTAGCGAACATGCCACCAGCATCTCTCCGAGCAGCTTGTCTATGTTCGAGGTGCTGATTAGCACCTGGTCGCAGATCAGCATTGTTTCAGGCACTGCATAGAACTTGTCCTCTATGGAGCTCGGGGCAAGTCCGACTACAACATCATTCCCAACCTTTCGGTTGTAGAAGTCTATGCTCCCCTCTGCACCTCCCTTACCTATGAACTCCGCCAGTTTCCTGTCTAGTGGTATCGCAACAACGTAATTCATGGAATTCACTGCAGTCTCTAGCGCACAATTATGGTTCCGTACATCCCCAGCTCGGCCTGGTTGGGGTAGCTTGAAAGGTAGTAGAATGTGCCAGGAGAGCCGAAGGTGGTTGTCGAGGTGAACTCCCCGCCAGTTCCACTCTGGTAATTTGCAGGCAGCAGGAACGGTTCGGTAAGCTTCAGGTTGCCTGGCTCCACTGCCGGCATGTACGGATACGGAGGCGCCTGGCCAACAATCATTATGTTGTGGGGGGAAAGCTGGTCGAGGTTTATCTCTGTTAAGTGAAGGGTTGTACCGGTTCGCACTATTATAGTCGGGTTAATAAGCCCCCCTATGACAAAGACGTCTGGGCTTATGTTGGACTGCCTTTGCATGGCCATCTGCTCTGCGCCCTGCGCACTTGCCATAAAGACAGTGAGCGAGACGCTTGTGGACAAGAGGGTTATAGTGTTGTTCTGCGCATTCACCCGCGCTCCAGAAGTCAAATTGCCTGTGTTTGCAATCGCATCCTGTATCTGCACTGGGTTCCCCTGAGTGCTTGTTATTGTCCCTATTGGGCTGAAGAATGTGGTCGGGAAATTGGGCAGGTTGCCGTAGTCGATTAGCACAACGAACATGGTGATCACAATTATCAAAAGCACCACGATCACCGATAGGAGCATGGTTATAGTTGACAACTGACCTCCCTGTGCATTCTTTCTGGGCAGCAAATCACCATTGATACTTAAAACTTAGTATATTAGATCATCCTATGATTTTAAATAGCTTCCATGTGGAGTAGTATCATAGGTGCGATTATGCCAAAAATAGTTCCAAAGACAGACAGGATACTGCACAAGATACTAAACGAGAACAAGGTCTCGAACTTCTTCGTTGTGATCTACAATGTGCTGCTACTCTCGCTTGTGCTTGCAGCAGTGACCAAGATCGGCGTAGTCCAGTATCTTGATGCTGCGCTTGTGGAAGTCGCGATAATAGTATCGCTTGGGATTTACATGCTCTACTTTTTTGGGCAGCACAAGGACATGCTTGGCGAGGAATGACACTACCCGATCAGCGCTTGATCAACCTAATTGACAAGGATTTCATGGAAAAAGAAAAATCCCAGGCAAGAGGCGAGTCGCTCATAGACAGCCTCACTTTCAACGTCAGGGAAATATTCGAGCTCTCGCGGATCCTCAAAAACGGGGCAAGAAGAGAACGCTACGCCTGCGACACTGATTCCGGAGTTAAATCTGGGATAGGAAAGGCAGGAAAGATGCTGAAAGATACATTTAAATAAATGTAATTATCATCTACGCCTGGTAGGATGAAAGTAGAAGAGTCCCTTGAACTGATTCTAAGAGAGGTCGAGATTTCCAACTTCTTCCTAGTCATATTTACCGGACTGCTCCTTTTGACGTTCGTAGTTGCGCTCAATGCAGTGAGGCTGATCCCCTCAAACGTCACCATCATCATAGGCCTTGTGGTGCTGATATCTTTCCTGGTATACCTAATTGACTTCGTAAGGGTGGGGAAGCACAAGAGAATCCTGCGGAGGCGCGCCCCAGGGGGCGGCAGGTAAGGCTCTGACCCCAAATACGAATGGTAAAGATATATAGGGTTCCCATAAGGTTTTGGCGACCAAATGAAAACCCTATGCAGATATTGTAAATCTGAAGATATTATAAGGAATGGGAGGAGGCTGACAACCGAAAGGGGCAGGGTACAGGT
>JAGWGI010000037.1 GCA_028867435.1 Microcaldota archaeon
GATGGCGATACTTAAGAGGTATTAGATGGACTACAGGGCGTATGCAAGGAGGAGGCGCATGGAGATAAAATGGGCCAGGATAAAGCTGCACAGGCTCTTCTCGCTGCTAGAATACGGCGACTTCGAGAGGGTGCAGGCGCTGCTATCTGAGGTTGAAGCAATACTGGAAAGATACGAGTTCATGTGATGTTGGTGGGGTTATGAAGAATACGAGGAAAAGTGTTGCAAGGGACTGGGTTTGGATTTCAGATGCTCTGCGCGATGTTGTGAGAAACAGGCACAGCGACTTTTCAGTGTGCCTGAGGTTTTAAGTGGTTTTATGCGCGCAGGATTTGTGATGCTAAAGCCAAAGGCCGGATGCAATGCTGATGCGATGGCAAGATCTATTGCATCATGCAAGTCTGTTAAAAGGGTATTCCTTACGACAGGTGACTATGGATTTGTAGTCAGCGTAAATGCAGATTGCAGGAACATAGACACTATTGTGAGAAGGATTAGAAGAACTTCGTGCAGGGCGGTGGTAAGTGCGGCGATAAGCCATTTCAGCTACCTGCGGCACACTGGAAAGGTAAGCCGCAATGTATCCTCACAGAATGCATTGTAAATTGTAGCAAAAGGCACTTCAGATAAGGGCGTGGTTACACACGTGCGATTAACGAAGATGCGTAGCTAAGGGTAGCTGATCCCCTTTCCCAGATTCATCAGGTTAAGGGCCTTCGACGCCGTGTAGTCTGGGCTGAATGCCTCGACAAAGATGCGCGTACTGTTGTCCACAAGCGCAAGCTGGAAGTCAACTGTGTAGTTGGATATGCTGTGCGCCATAGACTCATTGAGCGTAGATCTTAGTATGTACTCGCTGTTGTTCGGGCTCCTGCTGACTATATAAAAAGAGATTGGCTCATTGTCGCTAGAAGTGTTGTTGACAAGTATCCTGAGCCCGATCATCGAGAACTGCATACCGCTATATCCCTGCTGCACTGAGAGTATCGGAAGCACGCTGCCTATCCTTATTCCCGGCTGCGATGCATACGCCTGGTGCGCCAAAATTGCAACTGCCATGCCAATCGCCACAAGGGCTGCGAGGCAGATTGCAATCGGCAGCCTACCCCTCACAATATCCTTTGGTTCTTTCTCCCGCGAGGCATACACTGCGAGAAGTATGGGTATGAATGGCAGCCCGTAGATCGAGATGTTTCTCCATGAGAGGAAGAAGATCATCATAGGCACTACTACAAATATCGGCCTGAGTGTGCTGGTATATACATAGTAGAGGGAAAGCAGCACAGCAAAGGAGATGATTGATATGAATGCCGAATACCAGGCAGGGAGCTGGTAGAATGCCACTGCGAACTGCATTATGTTGCTTCCGTAGGTTGTGAGACTTCCAAGTCCGAAGATGTCGAATATGTTCCTTATCGCACCCGGATAAGAAACCAGGAAATAGACGTTTATGAGTATGAAAACTGCCAGTGTGGCAAGCACTTGGGCCAGCATCCCTTTGCTTCCCCTCTTCCTGTACGTGAGCACGTAGAAGAATGGCAGGGCGAACCAGACAAGCTGTATCGTGCTTGCGCTAAGGCCAAGGGCCAGCCCCGAGACAAGCGGCCTGCTCCTGTATAAGTATGCCAGGAGGAGCAGGATTGAGACTGCAAGGTACTGCGTCGCAACGCCGATCAGCGCATAGCTGACCACTATCCATACTGCCAGCGGGATCAAAATCCGCTTCTCCCCAGAGGATTTGCAGTATACTATGTACGATGCGATGATGGTGAAGAGCACAACAAGGAAGATGAAGCTAAAAAACGAGGTTATCCCAAGCAGTGGGATGGGAAGATACGCCAAAAAGCTGAGCGCAGGATAATCGTATCTGAACTCGTAGGTTCCGTTTAACTGCACAGTAGGGAAGATGCCCCGCTGGGCGAGTATCGGCTCCATGCTTACGCCATACGGGTTCTGCCCGTGCACAAGTAGATAGGCTGCATAGTAGTTGTATCCGACCTCGTCAACACCGTTCCACTGCACGTGGTTTACCACATACATGACCGAATACGCCAAAAGCGCAACCACTACAAGTCCTGCAAAGACTACAAGCTGCGATTTTGCTCCCTTCTGCTTGTAGGCCCATCTTGCAATCAGATATATCCCGGCAACTGAGATTATCGTCGCAATGCCTATCAGTGCTGAGACATGCAGTATGGTGCCAAAGGTTCCGAGTGGGAGCAGGTCAAATAGGTATTCGTATGCTCCAAGGCTTACCAGGACCAAGGTCGATGCGTACAAATAAACCTGCTTCTCAATCATGCGCGGGTAAATGCTGGGAATCACAAACAGAAATGCAGCTAGGACTGCAAGGGCAAATATTCCTGCCATCCCAAAGATTGAGAGGTACTGCTGGTTTGTGAAGAAGATATAGGAAAGACACAGCGCAATTATTCCGAGTGCAATGTAGTATTCCTTGTGCATCATTCTCCCGCCCCTATGAGAAGAGCCTTCTCTGGGACATCAAATACCTGAGTACGCTGCTGTTTTTTATCCATACCGGCATCGGTATGTCCATCTTCGTCTCAGTATACAAGAGTGCACCAGAAAGGCCCGAAAAGTGCATAGGCTCTTTGCGTATCGTGTCGCGAACATGCTCCCTAACGTTCCACACACCCATCGGCATTGTGTAGCCAGGATGCGCTTCCCTTAGTATCACAACGCTTGCCTGCTTCTGTTCCTTCTTGAGCAGCTCTGAAACTGCAAGCCTTGCCGCGTAGTAGCATCCCCCTATCTCTGCATACTCCTTCCTTCCCTCGTATAGCTCTGACGATGAGAAGATTGCCGTCTTCTCGCCTTCAAGGTTCCAAGTAGTCTTAGGGTACCATGCCTCCACAAGCTCGTAGCTCCAAGCCCCAGGGACCATGATTACTATCCACCTGTTGTCAAGCGCCACGTTCTCGTATAGCCTGATTGAGTCTATGTAGTCGCACTGCTTGACGGCCTTGAGGTTGTCAAGCGAGATGGTATCGTCAACTGCGGTTATGCTCCATCTTGTGGGCACGAACTTCCTGCCCTTGCCCTTGCCAAGAAGGCCTGCCGAGAGGGCTTTTTGTATCTTTGATACAAGCACACCCTTGCCATAGAGCTCAAGGATCGCACTCCCTGCCTTGAGAGCAGTGTCGGAGTATGCGTCCTGCACCTGCTTGTTTGGCGTCGCATTCCCAAGGCGCAGTTCCCTAAGCGGCGCGCTTGGCCCAAAGGGCTGCGAGTTCTCACCCAAAGATAGGCTCAGGCTGGGCTTTCGCTTGAGCTTTGCATCCGCATAGATGAACTTGTCTGCAAGGGCGAGCTCCTTTATCGAGTCTTCAACCCTGCCACCTTCCACATTCGTGACTTTGGTTTTGTGCATTCCGCGTATTAGCATTGACCTGAACCGCACTATCTCTGGAATACTCTTGCCCACCCATGCCTCAGGGGTGCTCAGTATTGAAGTGTCCCCAAACTGCGGAGGCACAAGAGGGCCAACATAGACGTTCGGGTATCCTGCCCTCCCTATGAACACGTCCGGAGGGGAGCTTCCCTCTATCTCCTCCTTGTCTAGCATTGAGAGCGTCTTTGTCTTGAAGTAGTACTTAAGCAGTGCAGGGTCTTTCATGTTTTTGTAGATTATGCTGGTCCTCTCGAAACCTAGGCCTGCATCATATGCCTTGTGAAGCTGCTGGATCTCCCCTTCCTGCATAATAGCTATATAATTGCAAACGTTATTTATCCCTTGGTTGGATGGTAGATACTTCGGGCTACAGGCTGGTGGAGGGCGACGGAGCTACGGCAGCGATAATCAACAATGGCAGGATACTGCTCCTAAGGCGCGTCAAGATTCCGTTCATCTCAAACCCAGGGATTTGGTGCATGGTAGCAGGCAAGAGGAACAAAGGGGAGGAGTACAGGGCACTAATATACCGGGAGATAAAGGAGGAGACTGGGATAGCAAGGGAGGATTTAACGCTCATTGCGCAGGTTTCAAAGGTTAGGATAATTGATGCCGTGAAGAAGGACAAGATGTGGGACAACGAGTTCTTCATCTTCCTATCAAATACCGACAAAGTGAGGCTCGATTACGAGAACCGCGCATTTAGGTGGGCGGACCTTGCAGAAATCCAAGGGGAAAGGGAGTATACAAATATATTTGCTAACAAAGAGGAAATGTTATCACTGATAAAAGGCGCACTATATGGCAGTCTCGATAAAAAGTAGGGTAAAGGCAATCTTCGAACGCTCAAAGGGTGCGCAGGTCATTGTGCTGGTCAATGGGGGTACCCTACCAGACCCTAACTTCATCTACCTCACAGGCTACACAAACAGCGCATTTGAAAACGACATCCTTGTCTTCACAAGGTCAAGTGCATACCACATAACATCCCCTCTGGACTACGGTGCGGCCATGCTGGAGAAGCATCCGGAGATTAAGATCATCCTAGCCGATAAAGCCGGCACCCACAGGAAGCTACTCTCAAAGCTGCTCAAGGGCAAGAAGGTCGGAATAAATGCCTCCTTCCTTACAGTAAACGTTCATCAGGCAATCAAGAAGAGATACAAGCCCAAGAGCACAATCGATGTAAGCGGCGCATTCGACTCCACAAGGCTAGTAAAGAGCGAGCACGAGATAGCGCAGATAAAGAAGGCAGTGTTGATAACCAAGTGGGCGATGCTTGCGATACAAAAGGAATTCGCGGCAGGCATGAGCGAAAAGGCGCTGGCAGCAAAGTTTGACATGATCTCCGCGCAGCTGGGTTCGAGACAGCCATCATTTGAGACGATTGTCTGCTTCGGGAAGAACGCCGCGCTACCGCACCATGTGCCTGACGAAACCAAGCTGCAGAATGGCGACTTCATACTAATAGACGCTGGCGCCAAGGTCAACAACTACTGCTCGGATCTAACTAGGACATTCATCTTCGGCGAGCAAAAGGGCAAGGAGGCAATCCAAATCTACGAAACTGTAAAGAAGGCGCAGGTACTTAGCATAAGGGCGATAAAACCAGGAGTCAAGGCAAGTAAAATATATGACATAGCAAACGATTACATCAACAAGGTGCATGGGGGCAAGTACAAGGGCAAGTTTACGCATGCGCTGGGCCACTCGCTGGGAATAGAGGTTCATGACAGCATGGCAAGGCTCCTCTCCCCAAAGGCGAACGACAAGCTGGTGCCAGGCATGGTAGTTACGGTAGAGCCAGGCATATACATAAGCGGCCTGGGGGGAGTGAGGATAGAAGATGACATCGTAGTTACAGAAGAGAGCCACATCATACTTTGATTGAAATGGGGCATCAGTTTTCATAGAAGGCTGCTCTTACCAGACATAATATTGTGATAATACAGTAAACGAACGGTTTATATAAAATACGAGGCACGATAATTAAATTATTGGGGAGTTCGGCTAGCTTGGCAGGCTTCCAGATTCGGGTTCTGGAGACACGAGTTCAAATCTCGTACTCCCCATTGTTTTAATTAGGTAGATGTTTATTTTAAACTTTATCTACCTAACCAAGTTAGGTAGATGTGTTTATATATTTTCATCTACCTAACAATGTTATGTCGTTGGTCATTAAGCGCATCAAAGGAAAGAAGTATTATTACTCATTTCTGAGCTACTTTTTGAAGGATAAACCAAAGAGCTTCAGTAGATATATTGGTCCTCAGAAACCATCAGTTGGAGAATCGCTAAAAATTGAAAATTCATTCAAAGATGAATTAATACAAAAGATATCTGGAAAGGCCTACACTAGCCTTTTGGTAAGCAAAGATGATGTCATAAGGTGCCTCCTGTTTAGGGATTTGTTTCAACGCAAATACCAAAAATTGCCGCCACTAAAGAGGAGAAAATACGATATCGACAGCACCGTGAGATTTACATTGACCACTTTGACTACAGAGGAAGTTGAAGTTGACCTCACCGACGTTGAAAATGCGCTTAAAAAGTCATCGGGGCTCACCCAAAAGGAGCGAATAAGTAAAAATATGTTAGATGCCATTGAGCTGATAAAAGAGGGCCACAAACTCGATAAAAATTATATTCTAAGGCTGCATCGGATGATAATGGCGGGTTTTGGATCTAAAGCGCCTGGAAAATTCAGGGGCAAGCAGGTATACTTATACAGAAAAGGCGCATTTGGTTCTTTGGATCGACTTGAACTATCCTATCGCCCCCCAGATTACAAGAAAATAGAGGGAATGCTCAACGAATTCCTTGATTGGTACAACGATAGCACTCTCAACCCAATAGAAAAAGCCTCCATGGCGCACAACAATCTGTACAAAATACATCCCTTTCTTGATGGAAATAAGAGGGTCTGCAGGCTAATATTTAACAAAACGTTGCTTGATAATGGTTTCCCTTTAATAAACGTGTCTGTAAATAAGGAAACGTATTTTGATGTAATAGTCGCATCAGTAGAAAAGAATGATCCAAGGCCATTTGTTGATTTTGTCCTAAAACAGTATTATAAGCAGGTAAGAGAGTTCCTAGCTGCAAAATAAGTAAATGATACCATTTACCATCAAAAGAGATTGTGCCTTCAAAGTCTGTATTCGTACTCCCCAAAGGGGTAAGTCTCTGCTAAGTACTTTTTGGTACTATGCGCTAGTGTATTCAAACCGTTATCTTGTAAATCTTGCTTGGTTATCTCTGTAGGCAATTTATGACCTCCTCCCCGCACTAAAGTGCGGGGTTTCCATCTAGAAGAATTTGGAGAGCCGCGCCTGCATCGCTTCAATCCTCTGATATCTATCAAGCGACTGGTTCTTCACGTAATTCTTTGTTGTTTCAAAATCGACGTCGCCCACAC
>JAGWGI010000038.1 GCA_028867435.1 Microcaldota archaeon
CCCGCTCCTTGCACACACCGCCTGCCAACTCATCCAAGTGAGGATTTAGTGAGGCTGAGTTAAATGCTCATTCGAACTAAGTTTTTATGAGGAGGGGTAAGGCATAACAAGGTATCCGTAGGGGAACCTGCGGATAGATCACCTCATAATTCCTACGGGAATTAGATTATGTGTGCGATCAAAATTGCGTTCCTTCAAACTCAAGACTACATTTTTTCTTTTTGATTTTTTCAAAGATACTTTTTGTACTCGCTAAGGTATCTTTTGAAAAACCACTGCAAAAATACGCTTTCCTCCTTCTTCACCTGCGACCTCTCCAATGCGTTGTAATAGCTTTTTCTTCCGGTATATTGGATGTTGAGCATGGGAAACTCGTGCCTGTGCAGCACAAGGTTCATAACAAGCCTGCTGATTCTGCCGTTGCCATCAACAAAGGGATGGATAGTGACAAGCTTTAGATGAACCAGTGCTGCCAGTTCTACAGGGTGCAACTTATCTTCATTTTTATTGTACCATTTGAAAAATTCGACCATCAAAGGATACACTTCAACAGGAGATGGGGGTAGGAATTTGCTACCTGATATCTCAACTTGGTGCTTTCTGATGTCTCCTGCAATTCCGGACTTGGTTTCCTTGAACAGTTCACGGTGCCAGTACAAAATAAGCTGAAATGATAATCTCTTTTTCTCCTTTAGGGCTTTTCTGAATATTGTATTATGCGCTTCAGACTCTTTAACATCGCGAATCGGCCTATTGCTCGGGGTTATTCCCCTTTCTAGTAATTCGGCAGTCTCATGGTAGGTTAGCTTCGAACCCTCTATCCTGTTAGTGTCGTATGTAAATTTGACTATGAAATTGTCAAGCGCTTTCTCCCTTGCCTCAATTGGCATGCTCCGGAACTGCTTTATGGCATTCTTCTTTATTTTATCGAACGAATCATACCATTTCTTCTTGTAGATGGAGAGGACAAATGCCTTTTTGATTTGGTTTATGTTTTTGGGCAAGCTTGGTCCAAGATAAACCTCTTTTTTTGAAACTTTCCCCTTCGACCTAAAACTGTGGCCGAGGTAGTAGTAAGTCTTTCCGCTTATTACTTTCTTTGCAATTTTTACCATGCTTTCATTTATACCTACAAATATATAAAATAATCGATTTAGCTTAAAATGTAGGGTTAAATGTAAAAGGGAGTTGGGCTTTAGGATTTTAGACTTTTGGAGGTGCGCGTCATTGTGTTGATTCAAACTCAAGACTACATACTTTTCTTTTTATACAAAAGGCTAGCTGAGATATTTAAACCTATAAAAAGGAAGGGTTTTGTGAAAGCATGCACAAAACCTCAAAGGAAGACCTTATTTTGAACACAAAAGAGAATTGCTATCTTGGCATCGTTATTCAGGAAAGGACGATGCCTGGGCGGAACCAGAGAGTGATCATGTTTGGCTCC
The DNA here is from genome assembly GCA_028867435.1 of Microcaldota archaeon. Classification (GTDB taxonomy): domain Archaea; phylum Micrarchaeota; class Micrarchaeia; order Micrarchaeales; family CABMGC01; genus JAGWGI01. The sequence goes on from JAGWGI010000038.1 coordinate 1,445, forward strand.
CTGAAAAGAAATTACGACGAGAAGAATGACGCAGTCTCGTTCAAGTCGTATCTAATTTTCGACATGAACGGCTATGCGATAAAAGAGGTGCATCCAGAGGGCGGAGAGTTCAGGGGCCTCAGGCCTGAAAACTTCATTGTGGGCCAGCAGCTTCTTTATACGCTCGGCGGCGACCAAAAGACAAACGAGCTTCTGGATGCGCTTGGGCATAAATTCAGCAAGGAGAAATATGAGGAGTATGTGGAAACAGTAAAAAAGATCAGGCGTGAGGAAGAAGTGAGGCAGAAGCTCGCAAAGAAAGAGAAGAAGGCGAGGCAGGCGAAGAGGAACAAGGAATTGGGCTATAACCCTCGCCTTGATAAGGCAAAGGAAATTGGAAGCAATGTAGGCTTAGGATTTGCGATTGCCGGGGGAGTATATGTAGGGGGTTACTACCCGTGGAAATTTACCCATGATGTTGTTCTTGAGGGTTACGAAATGACCAACAAGAGCGCATTTGCTCTCGGCTTCGCCACTACCATAGTTAACGCTGTAGCGCTTGGCGGTTATCGGCTTTTCAACTACACAGCCGTCAATACGCCGCACATGTTAAATCACATAACGAACATGCAATACATGATCAGCCATGACCCTCTGATGTATGTTTTGGCAGCAATGACGGTCACGCCTGCCATAACTGGGGGAGTAAGGGGAATATTTGAAGGTATAAAGCTGCTGAAAAAGTCTTACAATGATAGAAAGAGGAGGGAAGAGGAAAGAATCAGACTCGAAAGAGTACGACAGGCTTTCTGCCCCGCAGACTCGGAGTCTTACTACAATGTTTGATTCCTGATTTTTCTTTTTATACAAAGAGCTGGCTGAGCTATTTAAAGGTTTGGTCAGATGTTCTTTTGTGTGTAAATGGGACACTACATGAAGGAAATAAATCTTTCGGTTAGAACTGACGCACTATCCAAGAAGAATATGCTGGAGCACGAACAGCGCATAGGTGACTTCACACTAGACATGAGATTTTTGGGGGAAACAAGAAGGGAAATCTTGAAACAAGTGGAGGGGATAAGGAAGGGGGGGAAGATGCCCGAGTATCCCCTTTTTAGTGGGAGGTCTAAAGTAGAGATAATTTGGGAAGGAAACTGTGAGAACTTTTACAAGAATTTTCTAGACTCTGTTGAGGGCAGAAAGCATTACATGTCGCTGCTCGATGTTGGGTGCGGCAAGCCAGATGCAAAAATTGCCGCGGGGTGGGGCAGTTATGCAGGAATAGATTTGTTTGATCATGGAATGCGTCAATCGGATACCAGTTTTGGAGGGAAACTTGCGTTGGCGGAGGCCACATACCTGCCCTTCAGGGACAGGGCAGTGGATTTCGCCGTGGCATATGCAGTTATACCGCTTCTTAAAGTCAACGCATATTTTGCCATAACCGAGCTCGCGCGGGTGGCAAGGAAGGGAATCGCATTTACTGCATGGCACGAAGAAGTGATTGAAGGCCGAATAGCTAAAGGGAAGAGTGATACGATAACATTTAGCCTGCCGACAAGAGGATATCATGCTGTCAAGTTTGATTGCGGCGCTGGTATTTTTGACGAATTAGACCACGAAACAATATCTATCAGGAGCGGTGATTTTTATTTTAGCGAGAGGGGAGTGGAAAAGCTTCTTGGAAACTTAGGCTTTGAAAAGGTAAACATTTTCGTTGATAAAACGACGATAGTGGAGTCGGGGAAGGAGGATAAAATAGTCAATGGCAAAATGGAGGTCATAGCGTTGAAGCGTTAGGGCATTCCGGGGCAGGCACCGTAATTATTGACTTATTGCGGCGCTAGTTGCCGAGGAAGAGAAATCAACATGTGAGACGAAAACCTAGCTTGGCTATTTAAATGCCCAGAATAGAGTAGATACTCAGAGGGATATTGGATGGATTGTCCTGAGGCTATTGTCGGAGGAGTCGTGGTACTTGATTTAGGTGACAGCGAATTAAATTTGCTCAAGATTGCCATGAGAAAAGGCGGGGACAGGAAAATAAATGAGGTGCGCGGCATTGTCAAGATCGGAAAAGTAAGCAGCATTATGCTGGAGCTGCTTGCAAGTGAGGCCAGAAAGAGGGGAAATACGGCGGTTGCAGGAGTGCTCCAAAGGGGTTCAAGGAAAATGGCGAAACAGGGAAGATGATGAGATGAACGTTGCAGACTAACTCGCAGGATTTTCGAAAAATGAACAGGCTCTTCTTTTGACCTTGCAGGGAATGTGCATATGATCTGATGGCGTAAGGCCGACGGTGCGATGTTTAGTACCACTTTAACATATTTTGTGGTTAAAAACGATGATACAGGATTGTTTATAAAGGCAGGAAACAAGAAAATAGTGAGTAATATGGGAAATAGAGTTGCTACTAGATCAAAACTGGTAAATCAGGAATTTGGGATGATTGAGGCTGTTTCGGCAATCACCGGAAGGTCGGATTTGAAGAGCGCGATGGTGGGAAGCCTAGGTTTCGTGGTAACCCTGGCAAATGCGTATGTTGAAAGGCAGATAAAGAGGGATAAGGACAGCACATTTGACATATTCGGCAGGATAGCAGTCATAAGGAATTACGTTGAGCCTACGGCGGATAACGACGTGCTAATGTTAAGGAGCGGATTGGAGGCAACTACCAAGAAGATTAAAAGCGAGTACAGGGGAGTCAACCTAATCGATGTCGGGATAAAGGCTGCAGGCACAATAACTGGCAGCACTACAACTCAGGAGAAGCGCTCTCCGTTTGTTCACTACATAATAGACAAGATGCCAGAGATTGACTGCTTCATAAACAACATAGGGCCGATATCATTCACCGAGAAAGATCTGGACTGCGCAGTTTCGATAGTCATAAAGAGCAATTCGGAGAGTTTCCTTGCAAAAATAGCGACTAGCGAGCTTCTTATAGCGACAAACTTGAATCCGCTCACGATAACAGAGGCAAGAATGAAGAAGGGCATGCTGCTGATTCTAAGCGAGGCCGAAAGGCTTGGAACCGGGGCTGCATTCGTGGAGAGCGTAGTGAAGCCCGCAGTAAGTAGAATAAAGGAGGGAGAGAAGCTGGTCTCCGAGATGGTAGGGATCATACAGGCAAGTGACAGCATGTCTAAGACATATGAACACGTGCTTGTATCTGACGAGTACATCTCATACGGCAAGCAGGTAAAAAAGACCATACCAAACAAGATGGAATATGTCACTGGCAAGATTCTCAACATAGCAAGCAAGCTCGAGATAGGTGACAGGGATACAAACAGAAAGGCAATTGCCATCTTCGTTGAGGAGCTGCGCAGGCAGTAGAGTAAACTGGAAATCCTGCAAAGGTTTTCTAATCTTTGGTGCCAACCTCAGCGTATGCCATACATACTTGTTATCACAGCTACAGACAGCAGAAAGTTGGCCGAGAAGATTGCAGACTCGCTTGTTGAAAAGCACCTTGCCGCATGCGTGCAGATAAATGCGATAGATAGCACCTACAGGTGGAAGGGGAAGATCGTGCATGCCAGGGAGTGGATGTGCACTGCCAAGAGCAAGTCCTCGCTCTACCCCAAGATAGAGGGAGAGATAAAACGTCTGAGCAGCTATGAAGTGCCTGAGATAATAGCTGTCAGTATATCAAGGGGCAGCAGGCCGTATCTCAAGTGGCTTGGGAGCACTCTTGGTGCCAAGCAGCTTTAAATCCCTTAAGCGACAATCTACTTTCATGGGAATCAGGCTGACCACAGACATTTGCTATCTCGCTGGGATAATGAGCAAAACAAGGGAGAGCGAGCGCAGCATGGTCGGGATATACACAACAGTTGACGAGTTCGTGGAGAACTTCGTCGCCCTTGCGCTGCGCCTGGGGATCGAGACCAGAAAGATAACAATAGAGGAGAATGAGACTGGGGTCAAGCACCTCTACGCCCACAACTCCAAGCTCGCAAAGCAGACAAGGGAGATAATAGAGAAACAGAACACTCTCTTCAGGTACAGGAACGAGTTCTCATCAAGCTACCTGGCCGGGATGTTCGACGCCTCAGGAAATATCCTTGGGGGCAGGCCTGTGATAAACGGGATCACGGCCCGGGACAGAGTCATGCTAGAGACCCTTGGGGTGCACACGATCGGCAAGAGGATTGTTGGCTCAAAGGAGTTCGTCTCCCTGATAAAGGGCAAAAGCGTGCTGCTCGAGAACAAGCTGCTCAAGAGATGGAGGGAGCATGCACCAGCCAAAGCCCATTCTTATACCGAGGGAGAGAGCCAAAAGCTTTAAATATTATCACACACAAATAATATTAAGTTAATTTCCTGGGGCAGATTCTATATTTTCTCTGGTCAGTTAGCTGTTATACTCAAAAAATATTGGTGAATTTAATGGCAGAAAAACCGCATATGAACATAGTATTCATCGGGCACGTAGACCACGGAAAGTCAACAACAGTAGGAAGGCTGCTTTACGAGACTAAGTCCGTAAGCGAGCAGGATATGAAGAAGCTCAAGGAAGAGGCTGCAAAGTACAACAAGCCGACATTCGAGTTCGCATTCGTCATGGACACAATCAAGGAGGAAAGGGAGAGGGGAATCACGATAGACGTTTCCCACAAGGAATTCAAGGGACAAAACTACTACTTTACAATCATAGACGCGCCAGGCCACAAGGACTTTGTCAAAAACATGATTACAGGAGCCTCGCAGGCTGATGCTGCGGTTCTGGTCCTTTCTGCAAAGGACGGAATACAGGCACAGACAAGGGAGCATGCTTTCCTTGCAAAGGTGCTGGGAATATCGCAGCTCATAGTCGGAATAAACAAGATGGACGCAATTGAGTACGACAGGGTCAAGTTTGAGGACGCCAAGGCGCAGATAAGCACCCTGCTCAAGACCATCGGCTTCGACGTTGCAAAGGTGACGTTTATACCGTACTCTGCTCTTGCAGGTGACAACGTAGTCGCCAAGTCTCCGAAGATGGAGTGGTACACGGGGCCTACACTGCTTGCCGCCCTTGACGCGCTTTCGCTGCCTACAAAGCCGACGGAGAAGCCCCTTAGGCTACCTATACAGGATGTGTACACCATATCGGGCTTTGGAACAGTGCCTGTGGGAAGGGTCGAGACAGGAGTTATGAAGCCTGGAGACAACGTAGTGATAATGCCAAGCAACGTGAAGACCGACGTCAAGAGCATAGAAATGCACCACCAGCAGCTGCCTAGCGCAGGGCCTGGAGACAACGTGGGCTTTAACATAAAGGGAGTTGACAAGGGAGTGATAAAGAGGGGAGATGTGGTCGGG
>JAGWGI010000039.1 GCA_028867435.1 Microcaldota archaeon
GTATAACGCATACCGGCAGCCAAGACGAAAGTCTTTGTGCCACCATTGATGGCGAATAGTCGTTTGTAGGAATCTGGGAACAAAAATTATTAAATGTTGGTGATGTTATGAATTAGGTTGCGGGGAGAAATCAACATAGTCGTTTCTAAGCCAATTCCGCAGCCTGAAGCATAGGTAGATAGGTATATAAGTATTCTAACTCCTATTATAACTCAGTTATAAAAGTGCTATAATGCCTTCAACCTACGAAACCGCAACCAACGAAATCGTGCCTGCGATAAGGTCTTATCTTGCCAAGGAGCTGGTGAACAAGCACAAGATGAGCCAGGAGAAGGTTGCCGAGCTGCTCAATGTCGCACAAGCGGCTGTAAGCAAGTATATCAACGGAAATTATTCGGATAGGGTAAAGGGGATTGAGGAGAAACTGAGCAGGAAGGTGCTCGACAAATACGTGGAGAGAATAGCCCAGGGGGAGGAGGAGTACGTTAACCCTTGCATCTGCAAGATGTGCCAGACAATAAAGTCTTTTGACTGTGCGTTCTCGAGCGCAGAAAACATTAAGGTGTAACTATGGATGATCTAAAACAGGAGTTCGTTGACAGGGAATCTGAATACAAGGAAAACTACGGGTTCCACGATGACATTGAATACAAGTTTAAGACAAGGAAGGGCCTGGACGAGGAGATAGTCAGGGAGATCTCCGCAATGAAAAAGGAGCCGGGATGGATGCTGGAGAAGAGGCTGCAGGGATACAAGTTATTCTTATCAAAGCCCACGCCTCAGTGGGGGGCAGACCTAAACAAGATAGACTACAATGACATTTACTACTACTTAAAGGCCACGGACAAGAAGGGAAGTAGCTGGGAGGACGTACCTGATGACATAAAGAAGACCTTCGACAAGCTTGGAATACCAGAGGCTGAACAGAAGTTCTTCGCAGGCGCAGAGGCACAGTACGACTCCGAGGTGGTCTACAGCCACGTGAAGAAGGAGCTGGAGGAGCAGGGTGTCATATTCACAGACACGGACAGCGCGCTAAAGAAATACCCCGAGATCATGAAGAAATATTTTGGGACTGTGATACCTGCAAGCGATAACAAGTTTGCAGCGCTCAATACTGCCGTATGGAGCGGAGGCAGTTTTATTTATGTGCCGAAGGGGGTGAAGGTAAAGATGCCGCTTCAGGCATATTTTAGGATCAATTCGGACAAGGCAGGACAGTTCGAAAGGACGCTTATTATCGCAGATGAGGGCAGCGAAGTAACCTACATAGAGGGATGCTTCACAAAAGGAACAGAAATTGCCACTGTACAAGGAATCAAGCCAATAGAATCTGTAACTGCTGGGGACATGGTTCTTACCCATAAAGGTAGATACAGAAGGGTTTACCACACTCAGGTAAGACCGCACAAAGGCAAACTCTTCAGCATAAAATATTATGGGGACACTTCTACAACAATAAAGGCTACAGAGGAGCATCCGTTTCTGGTTGTCAAGAAAGGAAAGGCAGAATACAAAAATACGATGTGGGGCACAGAATGGACTGTTGCAGGAGAACTTAAAAAGGGGGACTATCTAGCGATTCCAATAGATAGAAACAAGCAAACCCAGGAAGAAAGAGTCTTTTCTGTAACTATAAAGGGCAGATGGGGCAATAAGGAAGAGCTTCTCAGGCTAAAGATGGATAAGGACTTCTTCAGGCTAATCGGCTATTATCTCTCTGAGGGAAGCATGACGGGAAAGAGCGGAGATAGCTACTTGACTTTCACTTTCAACAAAGAAGAGAAGGAGTATATACAGGACACGGCATCGTTATTAGAGAAATATTTTGGAAAGAAGCCAATCGTGCAAAAGGAATACAAAAATGGCATTGGGATAGTGTTGAGTTCTACTACTGCTGCAAGATTCTTCAAAGACGAATTCGGAAAGGGAGCAATGAATAAAAAATTGCCAGAATGGGTTCTACATGAGAGTATAGAGAAACAGGGAGAGATGATTAAGGGGATCTGGCGGGGAGATGGTAGCTTCATGAACAAGAATTATACTCATGGCGCAAAGAGAATGTTTAGAATAAACACAATTTCCAAGACGCTAGCGGCCCAAATAAGGACAGTATTGATGAGGCTAGATATTCTTGCTTCGCTAAATGTGCAGAAACGGGCAGGTAAAAGACATAACATGTATTGCGTCTATGTAGGAGGTAGGAACCTTGCCAAGTTTGCAAGCGTTGTGGAGGAAGAGACGGTAGAGGAAATTGAAAGTGGGAACGAGAAGATGCTCGTTGCGGTAAAGGATATACAGACAACCTCTTCTTTTGCGGAAATTGTCGGAGATTACGCTTTTGTTCCCATAAAAAGCATATCATATGAGGAGATAGAAAACCTTCCAGTATACAATTTTGGAGTTGAGGAGGATGAGAGTTACGTTGCAGGCGGCGTTGCTGTGCACAACTGCACCGCTCCGATATTCATGGCAAGCGCGCTGCACTCAGCAATCGTTGAGATAGTCGCGCACAAGAATGCGCATGTAAGATATGTAACGATCCAGAACTGGTCGAAGAATGTCTACAACTTGGTAACCCAGAGAGCATTCGCATACGAAAATGCATACGTCGAGTGGATCGATGGGAACATCGGAAGCAAGATCAACATGAAGTATCCCAGTGTCTACCTCAAGGAGAGGGGAGCGCGAGGGGAGGTTCTCTCTATTGCGGTTGCAGGAGAGGGCCAGGTTCAGGACTCGGGAGGGAAGATATATCATCTTGCACCAGATACCACATCGAGGATAATATCGAAATCGGTTTCAAAGGGAAGCGGAGTCACTTCATATAGGGGGCTCCTTCACATCAACAAGGACGCTCTGAGGGCAAAGAGCACAGTGCGATGCGATGCGCTCCTTCTTGACGAGCACGCCAAGACCAACACCTATCCTTACATGCAGATATCGGCCGACGACGCAGACATAAGCCACGAGGCGAGTGTGGGCAGGATAGGAGAGGAGCAGCTGTTCTACTTAATGTCCAGAGGGCTTAGCGAGGAGGAGTCCATAGCGATGATAGTCTTGGGATTCATCAAGCCGCTTGCAGACGTGCTTCCGCTCGAGTATTCCCTTGAGCTAAAGCGCCTGATAAATCTGGACATGTCAAATTCTGTTGGCTAAAGGTTTAGTGTATGGAGTACAAGGCATTTGCATCACAGGCACTCGAACAGTTCAAATCGCTTCCGGACGAGGGCGATGAGCTCTACAAGAGATACTTCGTCGCGATGCCACTTGTGGAGATGGGGGAGAGCATTTCTAAGCCATCTGTGGAGAATGAGGACCGGCTAAGGGAGGCAGCCAATAGGACTGCAGAAGAGCTCAGGAAGAAGTTTGACGTGGTGGTCTGGAGCGGCGGAGCGTTTGTTTCCGAATCGTGCAAAGTCGCAAGGCTGCTCGAAATGAGCGATGCGGAAGAGGCACTCGGTTCAAGAATGACAAGCAGCCGCGAGGACAAGATTGCAGCTTTCCTTGATGCGTATTCCAGCAAGGTGCTACTGATAGACATTCCAAGGGAGACAGATGCCTCCCTCAATTTGATGTTCATAAACACCAGCACGCCTCTGCCAATAGAGGTTATGGTGAACGTTGGTGAGAACTCGAGCCTCAGGATGCTTGAGTACTGCACTTCACACTCAAATCAAAAATCGCTTCTTGGAACCATGCACGAGCTGAAAATGGCCAAATACTCGAAGGCAGAGATAAACATCATACACAACGAGAGCAAGGACACAAACGTTATCTGCTGGACCAAGGCGAGAGGTGAGGAGCACAGCGAGACCAAGATCAACTTCGTATACAATGGTGGGTCTTTCACTAGGTCTAGAAACAAGGTGGATATTGCTGGATACGATGCAAGAGCCGAGATCAACGAGCTTATTGTAGGGGCCGGGGATCAGAAGATGGACATATCTAGCAATGTAATAAATTCCGCACAAAGTTCCAACGCGACTTTGGAGTCAAAGGCAGTGCTTATGGACAGATCGGTGTGTATACTAAAGGGATACGCACTTATAGACGAGAATGCCGCAGAATCGAGGTCTTACGTGAACGAGAGGGGGATAATACTCGACAAGGCAGCGCACATAGACTCGATACCGAGCATGAGCATCAGAAACAGCAATGTAAAAGCGACCCATTCATCCGCCACTGCGCCAATCGACGAGGAATCTATATTTTACCTGATGTCGAGGGGGGCAAGCGAGCTTGAGGCGAAAAGGATGATAGTCAACGGTTTTATAACAGGTATAATAGGCAAGATTGGGGACGTGCTTGTGAGGGAGATAGTTGCAAGCATAGTAAACGAGAAGGTGACGACAAGGAACTTCGGCTTCGTGCCAAAGGTCACAACAGAGAGCATGTGGCTTGCGGGGATTGCGCACGCCAGCTCGAGCATATTCAAGGGGCATTACAAATACAGAGGAGAATAGCATGGAGTTAGAGATAAAGGATTTGCATGTGAACATAGACGAGAAGGAGATAGTCAGGGGAGTGAGCCTGAGGGTGAAGAGCGGGGAGTTCCACGTGATCATGGGGCCAAACGGCTCAGGCAAGAGCACGCTTGCTAAGGCGATAATGGGGCACCCGAAGCTCAAGGTAACAAGTGGCCAGATAATCGCTGAGGGACAGGATATTTCTGGACTCAGCGCTGACAAGAGGGCAAAGCTCGGGCTCTTCTTGCAGTTCCAGAACCCCATAGAGATAGAGGGAGTGGGATTCGTCAATTTCTTGCACACAGCCAAAAGGTCGATAGTACAGGGCGACGTGGACGTCAACCAGTTCATGGGAGAGATAAACGCGCTCACAAACAATCTGAAGATAACCAACGGGATAGTCGGCAGGTCGCTCAATCAGGGCTTCTCTGGGGGTGAGAAAAAGAAGGCTGAGGTTCTCCAACTTGCAATACTCAAGCCGAAGATCGCAATACTCGATGAACCGGACTCAGGCCTCGACATAGACGCAATAAAGGTGGTTGCAGAGAACATAAACGAGATAGCCCACAAGCACGAAACAGGGCTAGTAGTGATAACGCATTACAACAGGATACTTAGCTACATGAAACCCCAGTTCGTCCATGTTATGGTAAGCGGCAAGATAGTCGCAGAGGGGGGGACAGAACTCATAGGGAAGCTGGAGAAGGAAGGATACGACTCGTTTATCCCAAAATAGTTGGTTTGAATGCTCGATGTTGAGAGGATAAGAAAGGATTTTCCAATACTAAGGACAAAGATGAATGGAAAACCTCTAATCTACCTTGACAGCACCGCGACCTCCCAGAAGCCAAGGCAAGTGATAAATGCAATAAGCAGATTCTACAGAAGCTACAACGCCAACATACATAGGGGGATATACCAGATAGCCGAGAAAGCCACTGACGAGTACATAGATTCAAAGACCGTTCTGGCCAAGTTCATAGGGGCAAAGGGCTATCGCGAGATAGTCTACGTGCGGAACGCCACAGAGGCAATCAATCTTGCGGTCCTGAGCTGGGGGGATAAGAATGTGGTGGAAGGGGATAGGATACTGATAAGTAAGATGGAGCACCATAGCAATATAGTCCCATGGCAGATGCTAGCGAAGAAAAAGAACGCTGTGCTAGATTACATCGAGCTCAGAGATGGGAAAACCATCGACATGGGGGATTATGCAAAGAAGCTTGAGGGGAGGCCCAAGATAGTGGCATTTACACACGCCTCGAATGTACTTGGCACGATAAACGATGCCCAGCTGATGACAAAAATGGCGCATGAAGCAGGGGCAATGGTGCTGGTAGACGGGGCGCAGTCGGCCCCGCACATGCGGGTTAGCATGAGGGAGATAGGCTGCGACTTCTTTGCGCTCTCAGGGCACAAGATGCTTGCACCTACAGGAATAGGGGCCCTCTACGCGAAAGAGGAGCTGCTTGAGGAGATGCCTCCAGTTTACGGGGGCGGGGACATGATAAGGAGCGTTGGATTTCAGGAGAGCACCTGGAACGAGCTTCCATGGAAGTTCGAATCTGGGACACAGAACATAGAGGGAGGAATAGGGATGAAGGCTGCGATAAGGTACTTAAAAAAGCTCGGGATGGACGACATCAGGGAACACGAAAAAGATCTCACAGGCTATGCGCTCAAAAGGCTCTGTGAACTGGACTATGTAAAGGTCTACGGGCCGGGGATCAAGGACATAGACCATAGGCTTGGAGTGATAGCATTTGGCATAGATGGGGTCCATTCGCATGACGCGGCGGCTATCTTCGACAGCGAGGGAATAGCCATCAGGAGCGGGCACCACTGCGCAATGCCTCTTGTTAGGGAGATAATAAACGAGGCCGCAGTCTCCAGAATGAGCTTTTACATATACAACACAAAACAAGAGATAGACATTGCGGTCGAAGCCATAGGCAAGGCAAGGAAGATGTTTGCAAGGAATGCTTCTCCTGTTTAATAAACGACTATGTTGATTTCTCCCCGCAACCTAATTCATAACATCACCAACATTTAATAATTTTTGTTCCCAGATTCCTACAAACGACTATTCGCCATCAATGGTGGCACAAAGACTTTCGTCTTGGCTGCCGGTATGCGTTATACGTC
>JAGWGI010000040.1 GCA_028867435.1 Microcaldota archaeon
AGTGTGGGCGACGTCGATTTTGAAACAACAAAGAATTACGTGAAGAACCAGTCGCTTGATAGATATCAGAAGATTGAAGCGATGCAGGCGCGGCTCTCCAAATTCTTCTAGATGGAAACCCCGCACTTTAGTGCGGGGAGGAGGTCATAGAGCTGTCAATTACATAAACAAATATGTGCATGGAAACCTCGTCAAAATTTACAACCGCAAGGCAGAGCTATCACAAATTAGGCCCAATACAATCATCAAATGTGACATCGAGGGTGCTGAGCACAAATTGTTTACTTACGAAGCTGATTTGTCAAACGTGTACAAGATGCAGATAGAGTACCATTTTGGCTTGAAGAAGCTGCCAACTATACTAAAGGCAAAAGGTTTCAAGATAATGACCCATAAAGCAGCAAATACCATAACTGCTGGAGAATACGGTTGGATCCATGCCTGGCGAGGCGAGCAAAAATTTAAACTATTATAACTAATCCCCACATACGATGATTCGAAGCACTCAATCATAAATGCTCCAACCAGGTTTTCGTCAGGCCGTAATTCTTCTCTACTTTTCTCTCCACGTTCCGAACGTTCTTACCACAAGGAGGTAAAATATCACCTCGCCTATCAGCACAAACCACATCGCATTGTCTACTGTCCCAAGGCCGTATGCTCCTTGCAGGATAATCGCAGCAGGGGTGACTGGCGAGATCATCAGGATGTAGAGAATCGGCTTTGGGAGAACGCCGTAAGGATAGAATGTGGGCGGTATCAGGGTGAGAAGCGCCGAGAGTATACCGGAGATGGACCATACCCCTATCGAGCGCTTGATCTTGCTCCCGACAAATATCGCTATCGATGCTGTAGCAACCGTCAGGAGCAAGGCTACGGCAATCGTGGTTAGAAACCTAAAGGGCGTGAATAGGTGGATGGCTATGCTTAGGATCGTGAAAAATGCTATTCCCGGGGAGGCAAATACAAGATCGGCAACCGCAAATGCGGACACGTAATCAAGTATGTGCACTTTTGTTGAGAGGAGCAAATCCTGTATCCTGAACTCAATTCTAAAGATCGCACTCTGTCCAATGGAAGTCAGGGAGGTCGAGGCTATTATCGCGATCACCCCTCCCACTACTGCGTACGCTACAAGTGCGCCTTTGGAGATGAGAAAGACTATGGCAAGCAGGCAGATCGGTGTAATCACGTTCGCCACTATGCTCCAGGGGCTGTCCCTTATCCAAGATAGCCCGTTAAATTTTGCAAATGACCATATGAACTTAAGATTCAAGCGTATCACCACGTATGACGAACAGATCCTCGAGCCCTACCTGCTTTATCGAGTAGCCTTTTCCAAGAAGCTTCTTGGCCTCTGCTGACTTAATATAAGAAATATAGTTTGTGCCTATCTTGTACTTCCCCCTCGCCCCATCAACCCTAACTTTGCCCTCAAACCTTCTGAGCAGTTCTGGAACTGTTCCCTGTGCCAACTTCTTTCCATGGTCTATCAGGACGATCTCCTGTGCAAGCTCCTTTGCCTCTTCCATGTAATGCGTAGTGATGACAATTGTGCCACTAACCTTCTTTATCGCTGCCCAGACCTCCATCCTTGAGATCGGGTCAAGGCCAGTTGTTGGCTCGTCAAGGAAGATTACCTGTGCCTTTGAGGCAAGCGCCATTGCAACAAACACCTTCCTTCTCATTCCGCCCGAAAGATCCGCGGTTGGCTTCTTCCTGATGTGCCAGAGGTTCAAATCCCTAAGCGCACTCTCAACAAGCGAGTCTATCTCGCCAGACGGTATGCCCCTTGCATTCAAATACATTGCCACGTGGTCGTAGGAGTTCGCAATCCCCATCGGCTTTATCTCCTGGGGTATGCTTGAAATCACGTCCCTCACCATGCCCGCATCGCTAACAATATCAAGGCCGTTTATGCTAGCAGAGCCTGATGTGGGAAGCAGCTGCGTTGAGAGTATCCTTATTGCCGTGGTCTTCCCTGCGCCATTTCTCCCCAGCACTGCGGTTATCCTTTTGTTGAGCCTGAGGCTAAGCCTGTCAAGCGCCACAGTCCCGTCTGCGTACTTTTTAGTGAGGTTCTTGACTTCTATCATGCAGCAATATCCGATTTCAGGCTAATAAATATTATGTTTTGGCAATGCCAGCGCAAAATTCCCTGGTTTTGGGGCACTGCCACTGACGCGCTGCATACAAATCGTTGGCAACCAATAATAAGCAAAAAAGCAAAAAGAGCATCTAAAAGATCTAAGGGAATGCACAAGGAGAAATTGCTTAGCATGAGCGTGCAGCAAAGGGTCGGTGCACCCTCTATTGCAAGGCAGGCCGCAAGGGACGCATCAAGACAGAAAAAACCGACGTTAAAGTGGGGTGAGCATAGTAACTTCCATGCCAACCCAAGCTTTAAATATCTTTAGACGGAAATAGTATCAGCGCAAACCCACTAATCTGTGTTTTGCGTCGGATGCTTTCGCATCTTTTTATGTGAGATTTATGGCAGACTTAGTTAAAGACATCAGGCTTGCAGTCGACACAGGTAGCGTAGTCATCGGAACTAATGAGGTCATGCGCGCAGTCAATGATGACAAGGCAAAGCTTGTGATAATTGCAGCCAAGGGTAAGAAGCAGACGGTTGCAGACATCTTGCACACCTGCAGCGTCGCAAGCGTCAAGTTCATAAAGTTCAAGGAGGGCTCGCTCGAGCTGGGCACTGCATGCGGAAAGCCTTATTCGGTTAATACAGTCGCGGTAATCGAGGCCGGAAACTCCAAGATACTAGAGGAAGAATACGCTTAATGGTGCTATATTGCCAAGAGGAGAATTTGCAGCTAAGGAACTGATCAAGAAGAGGAAACACCAGAGGATGCTCAAGAAGTGGTGGAAGAGGAAGTACTTCAAGAACAAGGCGAAGTACGATGCAGTGGGCACTGTTCCAAGGGCAAAGGCGATAGTTCTCCAGAAGTTCGCCGTAGGGCAAAAGCAGCCGCACTCTGGGCAGCTTAAGTGTGTTAGGGTGCAGCTAATCAAGAATGCAAAGGTCGTAGGCGCATTCGTGCCTGGCGACGGCTCGATTAACTTTATTGACGAGCACGACGAGGTCACAATCCAGGGACTTGGAGGATCGCAGCGCGGACAGATGGGATGCATACCAGGAATGAAGTACAGGGTTGTCGGAATAAACGGCGTAGATTTATACCAGATAATCAAGGGCAAGAAGGAGAAGCCAAAGAGATGATAGCATGGCAGACGAAGCGATTTCAAATGTAACTGAGCAGGAGCAAAAGAAGGCGATAGCAAGGCCTACTGCAGAAGCCAAGGCTCCAAGGAGCCAGAAGAAGGCGAAGTCATTTGATTCAAACATAGACGAGCAGCTGCTTTTCGAGAAGTACAGCTACAAGGACGTGGTAGTAGGAGACCAGAGCCTTGCAGCATACATAAACCTAGTCCCAAAGAGCTACCCCAATGTGTACGGGAGGGGCAAGCGCGGCAACACCAATGTTATCGAGAGACTCATGAATAAGCTGATGAGGGGAGGAACGGGACACAAGGTGGGCGGACATGTGATAAGAACCGAGGGCAAGCTTCAGGGAAAGAAGCTAAAAGTGATGCACATAGTCGAGGACGCCCTAGGGATAGTGGCAAAAACCACAAACAAGAATCCCCTTCAGGTTCTGGTGAACGCCCTTGAGCGCGCGGCACCAATTGAGGACACCACAAGGGTCAGATACGGTGGAATCTCATACAACGTCGCAGTAGACATAAGCTCTGTGAGGAGAGTTAATGTGGCGATAAACAATCTAGCGTTTTCTGCAATAATTGGTGCATTCAAGAACAGGAGGTCTCTTTCTGAAGCTCTTGCAAACGAGCTGATACTGGCTGCAAACAGCGATCCTAGCAGCTACGCGATAAAAAAGCGCGTCGAATCCGAGAGAATGGCTAGAAGCGCAAGATGATGATTGCATGGTGAGAAGAGAATTCGCCGCAGAGGAAGCAGCAAGGATAATGCATACTATAGACAAGATCAGGAACGTCGCCATAGTTGCGCACGTACACCACGGCAAGACAACTCTCACAGACTCGCTGCTTGCGAAGGCTGGGATCATCTCCAAGGCAATAGCTGGAGATGCCCTATACACCAACTACGAGGCAATAGAAAAGGACAGGAAGATGACGATAAAATCGGCCAACATTTCGCTTGCCTTCCAGTACCACGAGAAAGACTTCATAATAAATTTGATAGATACGCCAGGGCACGTGGATTTCGGCGGACACGTCACAAGGTCAATGAGGGCAGTTGACGGAGTGGTCCTTGTAGTCGACCCTGTGGAGGGAATCATGCCGCAGACAGAGACTGTGGTCAGGCAGGCGCTCAAGGAGAAGGCAAAGCCGATACTATTTATTAACAAGGTGGACAGGCTCCTAAACGAGCTAAGGCTCACACCTGAGCAGACATTCGAGAGGCTCCAGGAGCTGATCGCAAGCGTAAACAAGCTGATCTCCAACTACGTCCCTGAGGAATTCGTGGATCAGTGGAAGGTGAGCGTCGAGAACGGCAGTGTCGCAATAGGTAGCGCTGCCAAGAAGTGGGCGATCTCAAAGCGCGTAATGGAGAATCACAAGGTGACCTTCAAGGACATCTTTGCACTCACTGCTGCAAATGACGAGGCAAAGCTGCAGGAAGTTGCGCCTATAGAAGAGGCAGCACTTACCATGATCGTAGAGCATCTGCCAAATCCAAAGCAGGCGCAGGCCTACAGGATACCGTATCTGTGGCACGGCGACATCAACAGCCCCGACGGGCAGGCAATGGTTAATGTAGATGTCAAGGGAAAAACAAACATAGTTATTTTCGGGGTGACCTCAGACCCTCACAGCGGAGAGGTGGCAATCGGAAGGGTGTTCTCTGGCGCAGCAAAGAAAGGGGTAGAGCTACACATTTCCGGCAAGGCACAGACGCAGAGGGTGCAGCAGGTCGGAATATACATGGGCCCGGACAGGGTCCTTGTAGACGAGATACCTGCAGGCAACATAGCAGCCCTAATCGGTATGAAAGATTTGACGATCGGGGACACCGCAAGCGAGGACGAGATAGAGCCATTTGATCAGATAGTGCACTATTCAAAGCCTGTAGTGACCAAGGCAATCGAGGCAAAGGACCCGAGGGACACCATGAAGCTCATACAGGCAATCAGGGACCTGATGAAGAGCGACCAGACGATAGTCGCAGAGATAAACCAGGAGACCGGGGAGCACCTTGTCAGCGGGATGGGGGAGCTGCATTTGGAGGTTATAGAGACCAAGTTAAAGGACGATTTCAAGATACCGATACAGACAAGTGAACCCATCGTTGTTTATAAGGAGACAATTGAGCAGCCCACAAAAGATGTGGAGGGAAAGTCCCCAAACAAACACTCAAGATTCTATGTAAACGTAGAGCCCCTTGAGCAGGGGATTGTAGACCTCATAGAAAATGGCGGCCTCAAGGAAGGCAAGCCAAAGGGCAAGACGCACGTAGAGGAGATGGTCAAGGCCGGAATGGAGAGGGAGGCAGCCAAGGGCTTGCAGTACGTGGCAGGCAGCAACATACTAATTGACGCAACCCACGGGGTTCAGTACCTCAACGAGGTGATGGAGCTTTTAATAGAGGGTTTCACAGAGGCCGTGAAGGACGGGCCTATGGCAAAGGAGAAGGTCTCTGCACTCAAGGTCTCGATAACAGATGCGACGATACACGAGGATCCTGTGCACAGAGGTCCTGCGCAGATAATCCCTGCAATGCGAAGGCCGATCTGGGCAGGCATGCTCACCTCTGGAGTGGTGCTGCTAGAGCCAAAGCAGAAATTCACCGTATCAATACCACAAGAGTATCTTTCCGATGTCATAACCCTACTGCAGGGTCGCAGGGGGCAGATACTAAACATCGAGCAGGAGAGGGAAGAGGCGACAATAGTTGCGAAGATGCCTGTGGCAGAGGTCATAAAGGGATTCTCCAACGAGATGCGAAGCGCGACCAAGGGCAAGGCAATATGGTATCCTGAATACTCCGGTTTCGAGAGGATGCCAAAGGAGCTGCAGGCAAAGGTCGTCAAGGAGATAAGGACCAGGAAGGGTCTTCCTCCTGAGCCTCCTGCGCCGATGCAGTACATGGACTAAGCTATACTGCTTGCAAACGACTATGTTGATTTCTCCCCGCAACCTAATTCATAACATCACCAACATTTAATAATTTTTGTTCCCAGATTCCT
Organism: Microcaldota archaeon; assembly: GCA_028867435.1. Taxonomy (GTDB): domain Archaea; phylum Micrarchaeota; class Micrarchaeia; order Micrarchaeales; family CABMGC01; genus JAGWGI01. The sequence continues at coordinate 6,246 of JAGWGI010000040.1, forward strand.
ACAAACGACTATTCGCCATCAATGGTGGCACAAAGACTTTCGTCTTGGCTGCCGGTATGCGTTATACGTC
>JAGWGI010000010.1 GCA_028867435.1 Microcaldota archaeon
CCTCCATTACGACGTAACTTTTCCATTTTCCAAGGTCTATTGCTATGTTCATTTCTTCACCAATACAACAGCGCACCGCAAACTATTGACTTATTGCGGTGCTAGGTTGCGAGGATGAGAAATCAACATGTTATACGTATAATGGCTCAGGCTTAAATACGGCAATGTGATAATCGATTTCATGGCAACCGAACAGAAGAACTCGAAAAAGTTCGAAGGATTCAACCCAACGCAATTTTCAATATTGAAGTACTTTGAACACCAGCAGCGCTTTGGAGGCAACGGAAGGGTAACCTCCAAGGAAATTGCAAGTATCATGAAGGGGCACGTGCAGAGCGTACTTGCCGCAATGAAAGAGATGGAGAGGGATAAGATGGTGAAATTTGAGAAGGTTTCCGGTATGATAATACCAGACCGACAGAAGCTCCTGGAATACTCGGGTTTGTATCAGGGCACAGAATGGAACGCGCAGAGGCTCGAAAATGCGCTTATCTCGCTTGCAAAAATGTACCGGTTTATGGAGAAGCAACATGTCAACGAGCTTTTTAGGATCTTCGAGGGAGTGAGAAGGCAATGGTCGCATAGAAGTGTTGAACTTCCAAAGGGGTATCTTGAAAGCCCCAGGCTCAAGTCAACAGTTTTAGAGGTTATGAGCAAGGGACACTGCGTTACCGTATTGAATGCATTCATAGGGAGGGATTGGATCAATACCGAGAGAGTCGGGGAGAGGATAACAGGCAGAGTGATGTCATATGCATCAAGCACGCTTAATAGTGCCATAAACATAATGCTGGCAAACGGCTTTCTTGAAAGAAACCAGGAGAAGAGGGCAGAGTATAGGGTAACCTGCGATGGGGACTATGCGCTCAACCTGTTCAATACTTACCATGAGCTAAAGCAGTTCTCATTGCCAGAGGCGTTATTCCTGGTTAGGCGAAAAATTGTGAATGGGGACGCAGCAAGCATAGAGCACATCCACAACCAAGTTGTGGAAAACTCATTTCTTGGCAGGGAGACTATGGGGCCATCTATTAAAAGCAGTTAGGCACAGTTGATCAAAATGTCCAAAAATGCTTTATCTGTTGATTCGTGGTGGTGTTGATGGCGCGCCAGAAATCTGAGATTGTCTTTGCAGGTAATGCACTTGTTAATGGAGAGATACAAAGGGTGGAGATAGGCGTCAGCGCAGGCAAAATAGTCGAAATCGGCAAAAATATCAGGTGTGACAAAATAAGGGAGGTAAATGGGATTATAACGCCAACAATGTCTGACAACCATTGCCATATGAGGGTACCTGGGGCTTCGCACAAAGAGGACATCAGGCATGGAACTATGTGCGCTGCATACGGAGGGGTCACTTGGATAATTCATATGCCTAACACCGTCCCTCCGACAGACAACTATGACGCCTTTACAGAGAAGATGGCGATGATCAATTCCAGATCATATGTAGATTCGGGAATAGCGGTCACGGTCGGGGAGAGAATAGACAAGAGACTACTGGAGAGAGCGACGATATACAAGCTGTATATGTCCGAGACTACTGGGGTGAACCCAAGGAATGTTGATTCGCTAATAGAGAATGCGAAGAGGATATCTGAAAAGAAGGTGGTATTCGTCCATGCGGAGGACAAGAACCTGATCGATACCGAAACGCCAGCAACGAACCTGATGGAGCATCTTGGTAACAGGCCAGAGCGTGCAGAGGAAAGTGCAATAATGAGGCTTTATCAGCTGGGGATGCTCAAGGCGCACATAACCCACTTCAGCGCGCCTGGTGCATTTCCATGGATTCAGGCAGGAGGCTACACTGTCGACGTCACGCCGCATCATCTTTTCCTCAACGCACTCAGCGACATAGGAGCCTATGGAAAGGTTAATCCCGCACTGAAGACCCAGCCAACCCAAAGCAGGCTCTGGGAGCTCTTTAGGCAGGGGAAAATAAACATGGTTGCCTCAGACCATGCACCACACACTATAGAAGAAAAGAGGGATTTCAAGACTGCGCCTTCGGGACTGCCAAATCTTGAGACTACACTCCCACTTTTCATGGCGAAATGGGTGAGCGGAGAGATCTCACTAGACCGCATCCAGCAGGCGCTAATGGAGAATCCAGCGGCCCTGATAGGCATAAAGAAGGGCAAGCTACAGGTAGGCTATGATGCGGATTTCGCGTTCTTCGAACTCTCGCAGATGAGGCAAATAGGTGCTGAGGATCTGCACTACAAGTGCGGATGGACCCCCTACACCGGTATGTACGGGCTCTTCCCGTACGAGGTTGTGATGAGGGGCAACACCATAATGTCCGAAGGTAGAATGCAGATAGAGCCAGGGTACGGGAAATTCGTGAGGAACTAAATATGTTAGGCAAGACTACCGCAAGGATGCTACACGCGCTTAGTCCTGAAACTGCACACGATTTGACAGTGGAGGTGTTCGGCAGGATTGCCAGGACTCCGCTCATATCCTCTTCAATCAGAAGGGACCTTTTGGTAAAAGATCCCAAGCTGTCTCAGGAGCTTTTTGGAGATGCCCTCAAAAAGCCAATCCATTTCAGAAACTCTATCGGACTAGCTGCCGGATATGATAAGAGAATAAAATTCATAGCTGGGGCCGATGTAATCGGCTTTGGATTCACAGAGGTGGGAGGAATTACCCTTTTGCCACAGAATGGCAACCCGAAGCCAAGGTTGTGGAGGCACGCTGAGGAGAGGAGCCTACAGAACTTCATGGGCTTAAACAACCCAGGAATTGCGCAGGCAATGAGCAAGCTTCCCATCAATCAAACAGGAGCGAGGCGCCATTCTATACCGATTGGAGTAAATCTTGGCAAGGGTAAAAATACGCCAAATGAGGAGGCAGTTAGCGAGTACCATGCACTTATGAGGGGTATGCACAGTAGGGTGGACTACATGACTATCAATGTTTCCTCCCCAAACACAAAAGGGCTCAGGGACCTGCAGAGCGAGAGGACAATACAGGAGATATTTAGCTTGACAAACAGCTTCACAACACCGGTAATGCTCAAAATCTCCCCAGACATTGACGCAAGCAAGGCAATATACCTGTGCAAGGCTGCAGTGGATTGCGGGGCAAAGGGGATAATTGCCACCAACACCACAACTGACTACTCGCTGTTGCGTAATCCTAAAAGCGTCGGGGGCATAAGCGGCGCGGCACTTAGGGAGAAGAGCACCAAGGTATTCGCAGTAATAGCAAAGGAGCTTTTTGGCAAGTGCGTGCTAATCTATTCAGGAGGTGTATCTTCTTCAGCAGATGCCATAGAGAGGCATAGGATGGGTGCATCGCTTATCCAGATTTTCACTGCACTGGTTTACGAGGGGGCTGAGGTTGTTAAAAAAATAAACCGCGGAATATCCGACACTATTAGAAGGGAACATTGCAAGGATATAACAGAATTGATAGGCTCAAGGCTGGGTTGATTGACCTAGTTTCTCTTTTACCATCTCTGCAAGGGCCGCGGCGTTGTTGTGCTCAGTGTCCTTTGCCGCGTAGAGGAAGGTGACATCTGACGCCTTTATAAGCTCCACCAGCTCTATAAAGGCCTTTGTTCCCTCGATCTCCTTCCTGTATTTCTTCTTGAATTCCTTCCATTTTTCAGGATCGTGCGAGAACCACTTCCTAAGCTCGTTGCTCGGCGCTACCTCCTTGAACCACTCATCGATGTTCGAGGTGCTTTTCTTGACGCCCCTAGGCCAGAGCCTGTCGACAAGTACGCGCTGACCGTCGGTTATGTCCGGCTTGTTGTATATCCTCTTTATTCCTAAAAGCAAATTATTACCACTTAAGAATTGATATCTTATTCTAAATAGCTTTGTGATTTCATGGCTGTGAGACACAAGTTACTGATTATCCCATAGCATACTCCCACGACTAAAGTCCAGGCTTCTAATATTTAGAATGCCACAGTTTCAACCCACACTGAAGTTGCGGGATTTCTTGGATTAATCATGACCTCCTCCCCGCACTAAAGTGCGGGGTTTCCATCTATAAGAATTTGGAGAGACACGCCTGCATCGCTTCAATCCTCTGATATCTATCAAGCGACTGGTTCTTCACGTAATTCTTTGTTGTTTCAAAATCGACGTCTCCCACGCTCCTGAAGAACGCGCCGGGACTGAACATGTGCCCTTTCGGATACCTTAATTTGATTCCGGATGCAGATTTCCGAAGTCGTAACTGCTTGCGCCCTTGAGCAACTGTTTGATTTTTGACGGCGCAATGGTCGGCGGCGCGGAAATGATTGCATGTACACGATCTGGCATGACTGTCAATTCGACCACCTGCATACCATGCCGCCACGCAATTATCTTGACTATCGTCTCATAGTCATACCTGTATCCCTCGTTCGAAAATATCCTGTATCGATACTTTGGAACCCACTGCACATGGTACACCAACTGGTATTTTATATGCGCTCCGCTATTCAAATTCATTGTTTCACGTCGGTTACTGAACATCGGCGCCGGTTACGACCCGGCGCACACAGTAACCAATTGAAAATTCTGTCCTAATTCAGAAAAAGGTATCTTAGCGAAGCTACACCCCACCCTAAAGGGTGCGGATTACTGAAGATTTACCTTAACTGAAGTGCGAATGTTTAAGAGTTTCAACACTCTGTGGGTGGAGAAGCCTATGGATTACCATTGCCAAGGGCGTTGTATGCTATTATGACTATGCCAGAGCCGCCTGCGCCTCCTGATCCGGCACTTCTGCTCGCGCCGCCGCCGCCTCCGCCAGTATTCGCTGCACCATTACCTCCCCCAGAGCCGTTGCTGCCTGCGCCGCCTCCGCCTGCGCCTCCTGCTCCGCCTTCGCCTCCGCCATAGGCACCTCCCCCACCTCCTCCCCCGTACATCTCAGAGGCACCCGATATCGAACTTGCGACTCCTGCTCCACCGTTGCCACCGTATGTGTGGCCTGGACCGCCCACTGCGCCTGCGCCGCCTCCGCCGCCTGCACCTGCGCTCCCATCGCCCAACCCTCCGCTATTTCCCTGCCCTGCAGTTCCAGCGCCAGCTGCAGACCCGAATGCTCCTGCACCTCCTCCCGAGCCGCCGTTAACCCCGTTATTTCCTGCGTAGCAACTTCCACCTCCACCTCCTCCACCTATCGCTACTATGCTACTGAATACCGAATTTTGCCCTGATGCTCCTGGTACCGCGCCTGTGCCGCCGCCTGCACCTACTGTGACTGTATAAGCTTGTGCAGTTACTGAAAATGCAGAAGAATATTCTACCCCGCCTGCGCCGCCTCCGCCTCCGCCTGCGCAAAGGCTATCAGGCGGCCCAGCGCCGCCCCCGGCAACTACAAGGACAGCCACACTCCCACTCCCGCTGGTCGCGGTGAAGGTGCCGCTTGATGTGAATGTGCAGATGTAATTCCCTGCTGATGTTGTAAGCGTTCCGCCGCAGGTTGCAGTGAATATCGTTGTAGTAGTTGTGGAGGTGGAGGTTGAAGTTGTTGAAGTTGTAGAAGTAGACGATGTTGTTGATGTTGAAGATGTGGAAGAAGTAGTGGAGGTAGATGATGTGGACGTTGAGTAGAAGTTTGCCTGCTCTGTTATAGGGCCGTTAAGTGTGACAGAGGACGATGATGTTGTTGCAGAGGAGCTGCCGCTGCCGGTTCCTGTCCAGGAGCTAAAGAACCATCCTGCGTTTGCCGATGCGGTTATAGGCTGGACTGCATTGGCATTGTAGTAGCTACTGCCAGTTGGAGAGGTTGTGCCAGAACCAAGAGGCGATACTACCATGTTAAGGGAGTACTGCGTCTGTGCAGAGATGCTGGTTGTGCAGTTTGATGAGGCGATGAATGTTCCTGACTGCGATGTGATTCCGCAGCCGCTAACTGAACTAAACTTGCACTGCGCCCCAGAGCCGCCCGATATGATTGATGATATTGAATATGTGTGCACGCTGCCCTGGGTGAAGCAGACTGTCTGGGGCAGAGTTGAGTACTGCACGCTGTCGATTGTGATAATCGTGCTGGCGCTGCACTGCGAGGTGGTTGTAATGGTTATGCATGCAGGTGGGGTGAAGTCTACCATGGTGTTTGCAGAGTAGTTTGCAAAGTTTGCAGAGATTATCACATTGCCAGTTGTGTTGCTCCATGCGTACGAGTATGCGTTTCCGTTGGAGTCTGTTGTTGTCTGAAATGGGGAGATTGAGACAAAGTTCTTGTTTGATGTGAAGTTAAGCGTTGCGCCTGTTACAGGGGTTCCAAGCAGTTTTAGGTTTGCAGTCAGTTTGTCCTTTTGGCCATCTGCGATTTGTGTCGCATTCTGCGCTGCGAGTGTTATTGAGATTGGAAGTGGAGAGAGCAGCGGAGAGGAGTGCACATTGAATACACCGGCAAAGTTTGTCCTGCCTGTTGCGGACTGGCAGTTCGAGGCGTTGCCGCTTGGGCAGGGAAGGTAGTTTAGCTGGAAACTTCCTGACACAAGGGTTCCTGTTGCAATGTTGTTTTGCCTTATAGTTGCATTGCAAATTATCGCGCCTCCTGGCAGGACAAGGTTTGGAACGCACCTTGCAACGAGTGACCCGAACTGGGTTGCGTTGAAGATCAGCCTTGGCGATGCTATTGGATAGGACTGGGTGTTTGAGAGCAGTACTGCGATCTTGGTTAACTGGGAGGAAGAGCCCATGATTATGTCCTGGCAGTTTGCGCCGTTTGAGAACTGGCAGGAGCCTGGGGTTATGTTTCCTGGGGCGACTACAAAGAAGTAAAGTGCTGCCAGAACAACGGCAATTATCAGAAAGGCCCATCCGTAGGTGAGCAGGAACTCTGTTGCTGACTGAATTTTGTATCCCATTTTATTCTGTGCCATAAATATGTAACTAGTTAACAAGCAAGGTATAAAAAGTGTGTCATATAGAGACCTGCAGCGGGATATGGTTTTTTATTAATAGCAACTCAACTCTATTCCATGTTAGTTTACCATACCTATCTCACAGTGATAGTGCCTGCCCTGATCGCATTCATAATCACAACAATAGCCACCAGGTTCCTCATGGACTATTTTCTTGGCGCAGGGGTCGTTGGAGACGATAACAACAAACCCAAAAAAATAATACTTCCAAGCAGCGGCGGCATAGCAGTGTCGTTCGGGCTGATAATAGGGATGATGGCCTACACGTTCGGTGGTACGTTCGTCTACCACCCGACAATCTCGGTTTCAGAGCTCCTTGCAGCAGCACTTTCCATAATACTCATTGCATTCGTGGGCTTTCTAGACGACATAAACGTCAGCTCAAGAAAAGTGGTCACAACCGATATGAAAAGCGTGAGAAAGGGCCTAAAGCAGTGGCAAAAACCACTTCTCACAGTAATCGGCGCAATACCGCTGATGGCGATAAACGCAGGGATAAGCACTGTGACCCTACCGCTAGTGGGCCCGGTGTCGTTCGGGCTTGTGTACCCGATAATAATACTGCCGCTGGCAGTGATATTTGTCTCCAACTCGTTCAATCTGCTAGGCGGTTTCGATGGACTGCAGTCTGGGATGGGACTTGTGGCAAGCTTTGGCCTTCTGCTCTACACCACATTCTTCGGCTCACCGATAGGCGCACTGATCTCAGCGCTGCTCTTTGCATCGCTGCTTGCCTTTATTCCCTTTAACATCTACAAGGCCAGGATAATCCCTGGGGACAGCTTCACATACTGCGTGGGAGGGGCGCTAGTGGCGATAATAACCACAGGCAATGCAGAGGCTTTCGGACTGATAATTTTCATACCCTGGATAATAGAATTCGTGCTTCATGCACGCAGAAAGTTCAAGGTCACAGACCTTGGAATACTCCAAAAGGACGGGACCATGAAGCCTCCATACGGCAAGAGCATATACAGCCTTACCCATGTCGTCATGAACATGAAGAAACTAAAGGAGTACGAGGTTTCCGCCTACCTGGTAACACTAGAGGCTCTCTTCGTGCTTTTCGCATTCGGGCTAAAATTCGCAGGACTTCTCTAGACAATCCCGTGCTCCACAAGGGCAACATCAGAGCGCCTGATCAGCTTGCTCCTGCCTGCATGTTTTGCGTATTTGAGCGCTCTCTCGGCAAGCTTCTCTGTTATCCTCTCCAGTTCTCTTTCCAGATCCTCAACTGCATCCTCAGTTACCTGCTCTGCGCCTGCCTCGCGCATGAACTGCTCAATGTCGTAGAGGCTGAACCCCCGTTTAGCCATCATTTCACCCAAAATCGAAAATGTAGCAATAGATACTAATGCAAGCCTTAAAAAAGGTATGTTGCTCTTGGGAGTAGTGGCAGTATAACTTTGTCGGGAGAGCCAATTCCAATGCAGAGGAGGGAGGAAAGTTTTAGTGGAAAGCTAAATAATGAGCGCTTCCAATTGTGATGTGTGGCAATAGACAACCAAACCATGCTCATCTGCTCCCTTGCCATAAAGCAGGGAAGGCTTGGTGCGGCAATGCACAACGCCGCATACTCAAACCTTGGGGTCAATGCAATTTACATACCACTAACAACAAGCGACATACAAGGCTCAATAAATGGGATAAGAGCGATGAATTTTCGGGGCACTACGATTTCAATGCCCTACAAACAAGAAGTCATGAAGCTACTTGATAAAATTGATCCGATTGCAAAAAGAATTGGGGCAGTGAACACTGTCTTAAACAGGGATGGGGTTCTGATAGGCTACAACTCCGACTGGATTGGGGTAGTTGAGGCGCTAAAGGAAGTGACGATCCTAAAAGGAAAAAGGGTGGTACTCGTAGGCGCCGGAGGAGCAGCAAGAGCTGCGGCGTACGGACTGAATAAGAGAGGATGCAAAGTTACAATCTTCAATAGAACTGCAGCAAAGGCAAAGTCTATAGCAAAGGAATTCGGCCTCAAGTTTGGGGGCAAGCCTTCGAAGATAAAAGATTCTGGGGACTACGATATCATAATCAATGCCACGTCTGTAGGATTCTACCCAAACGAGAATGCCTCTGCAATCAATTACTCTGCAATCAGCAGCGGCAAGATTGCAATGGACGTTGTGATCACCCCTGCACTGACTCAGTTCTTGAAACATGCAAAGTCAAAGGGCTGCAAAATCGTCTTTGGGCGCAGGATGCTCCTGCATCAGGCGCTATTCCAAGTCAAGCTCTTCACCAAGAGGAACCCCCCGTTCAAGATAATGGAGAAGGCGCTCTTGGTAGCAAGCAGGAAGTAGTTCACTTGAGCCTTGCAAGTTCTGGTCCAAGTTTTTTCTTAAGTTCCTTCATGCTTGAGTACACCAGTATGCTCCTCATCATCGGGAGACCCTCTGCAAGCGCAGATACCTTCTTGCCTTTTCTCACGATGCCTATCACAGGGATTTTGTACTCCACTGCCATCTGCAACTGCACTCCAAGCCCTGTCGCAGGTGTGGATACTTCTGCTACGAGTGCTTTGCAGCTTTCTATCTGCCTTCTTATGAATTTGTAGTGTTCCTTCGGAGCCCTCTTGGACTCCCAAAAGTCCGGATACGTGCAGACCACTTCATCGAAATAATACTTGCAGAATTTGACCATATCCTTGTAAAATGAGATATAGCTATTTCCTGCAATCTGCTTTGGTCCCATTATGTATACCTTCATTTTCGTGCCTTTTTTCCAAACTCGATCAGCTTCGCTAATGGATCTTCAGATCTCGAAATTCTAGCTTTTTTCTTCATGTCTGCACCAAGATCGGCTCTATGCCCTTGTTGAGCTTCAGGTTCTCGAAAACCCTGCCTATCCGCACGGCAGTCTTCTTGGTGACGCTGTAACTCTTCTCATTTTTGTGCATCTCATCAAGCCTGATGAAGAACCAGCCAATGTTGCTCATCCTCCATGCCATGAACATCGGAAGCCCGCTGTTCTCCTCCCATGCCCTGAGCGCCTCAAACTTGTCCCACTCTATGCTTATGCTGTCTCTGTCCCACGCCTTGCACTCAAAGGCGAAGCCTCCGCCGCCCTTCATGACAAGTATATCAGGGCTCACAGAGTTGACTCCTGAGCCCGCGCTCCTTATCACTGAGTAGCCAAGATCGAAGAATCTGTTAAGAAGTTCGCGCTCTCCCCTTGCGCCCTTCTGGTACCTGGTCATCAGATCGCCATAAATCTATACCCCATCAACATTAAAAGCTTTGATGGGTCAATAGTTATCGTTCAGAGAATAGATGTTTCACGAACTGCGCTTCTAGCTTAAATGTAGCGCGTTGACTTAGGCGCTGAGAGGAATTGGAAATGGGCGGCAAAACCAGCATTCGAAGAGCAAAAAATAATTTGGACGAGATTATGGCCAGAATCCCTTTAGTATCCTCAAAAAAGGCAAGGCTCAGCATGTTCTTCGACAAAATGCCTGCCTCGGAAGCAGTGAAAATGCAGGCAAGAACAAAGAGGATCAGGAAAGGGTTTGGTGCCAGAAAATTCAAGTGAGCGAAATTCAAGTGAGCTCTTTAATACTCTCAAATTACGTTGCATGCAGGATTGCATGAAACCTATATTAATATTCCCATTCACAATCTTATCAGTAGGATACGGCATTGGAAGATGCTTGTTAGCCAGAAGATTGCAAGGTTTGTGAAATGACATTTAACATTAGGATTTCATCCTCCGCCTCGGGAAACGACGACGGATGTGAGCGAAGGCAATTCTGAAGGCTAATTTTGCGCCAAGGCCGTGCCCATTAAAATAGATGGTAAACATGGCAAAGACATACCTAGACATAGTAAAGTACATGATTGGGGCAGATTTCGGCATAGACGGGCTTGTAGACAAACCTGACATTATCGGCGCTGTCTTCGGGCAGACTGAGGGCCTTCTTGGCGACGAGCTGGATCTTCGAGAGCTGCAAAAGAACGGCAAGATGGGCAGGATAGAGATAGAGATGTCGCAAAATCAGGGCAAGACCTACGGCAAGCTCTTTCTTCCAGCCTCTCTTGACAGGATAGAGACCTGCATCCTTGCAGCGGCAGTCGAATCAGTAGACAGGGTCGGACCATACGATGCACGATTCAAGGTTGGGAAGGTAGAGGACACAAGGACAGAGAAGAGGCGCAAGCTTCTTGAGAGAGCAAAGGAGCTGGTCAGGGCGCTTCTAACCACAGAGATGCCAGACAGCAAGGAGCTCTCAGAGCTCGTCCAGGCGGATGTCAAGACCAGCGAGATAACCTCATATGGTCCAGAGGGCCTGCCTGCAGGACCTGATGTGGCAAAGAGCAACGAGGTAATACTCGTGGAGGGAAGGGCTGATGTGCTCAATTTGCTGCGAAATGACATAACCAACGCAGTTGCAATAGGTGGCGCTACATCAATTGCTAGGTCCCTAATAAAACTGTGCAACGAGAGGGAGATCACAGTCTTCCTTGACGGGGACAAGGGAGGGGACATGATACTAAGGACCCTTCTTAGCGTAGCCGAGGTGGACTATGTTGCAAAGGCCCCCGAGGGAAAGGAAGTCGAGGAGCTGCAAAGAAAGGAGGTGATCAAGGCGCTCAGGGTCAAGGTGCCAATAGACCAGTACCTTGGAATGAACAAGACCGCAAGGCCTCAGAACATGCCGCCCCACCAGGCAAGAGTTCCGCCAAGGCCGCAGTTTGGCCAGCAAAGCGGCCCTCAGCCTTTGTCCCAGCAGAATATGCAGTCTTTGCCGCAGCAAAATATGCAGCCAAGGCCGCAGCCTCAGTCTCAGCCCATAAGCTCGCAGCCGCGCCAGTTCGGGCCCCAGCAGACAAGAAGCGCAGAGCTTGTGGGGATGGATGATGACGACACTACTCTTCCAAAAATAGACAGCGGAGCAACACTTCAAAGGCCTCCGCAGAAGACCATGTTCAACACGCAAGTAGACCTTAACCGGCCATCAGTGGCAAAGCCTGCTATGGAGAGCATGGTTCTCCAGCAGCTATCGGCAGGGCTTGACGAGCTGAGCGGCACCTTACGCTCAAGGCTCTATGCGACAGATGGCAGCGTCGCAAGAGAGCTTCCGATAAGGGAGCTTGTGGTATTCTTGCAGGAGAGCGCAGACAGGGGACTATACGGGATAGTCCTTGACGGGGTGATAACGCAGAGGCTTGTAGAACTTGCGCTGATGAAGAATGTGCACGCGATATATGGCCTTAAGGCAAATCCGATGCCAAAGAAGCACCCGGAGCTTATAATCTACACAAAGGAGCAGGGAAGGCTGGAGTAGGAGCAGAAGTATAAGGATATAAAAAGATATCTCCAAGGATAAATGGTGCACAGATGCGACCTGTAGGCATATTAGTATTCACACTCCTGCTCGCCCTATCCCTAAACACGCTTCTTGCATCAAGCACAACCAATCTTGTGGCAAGCATAACAGTGCCCTGTCCATTCGCGCTCACCTTCAACACGCTGCCAACATACACCCTCTTCCCAGGAAACATACTGATGAATTTTACCATCTTCTCGCAGGGGGGGTGCACCATACCTCCTCCAAGCGGCAATTTGATAATCATGCGCAAGGACAACAACGACATTGTGCTCAACCAGCAGCTCACAACAAACACGGTCACATCAACTCCCAAATTCTATGATGTTACATTCAACAACTCCGTGCTAACCAACACTACCTATACCGCCACAGTGAAGTTCAGCGAATTCACAGCAACCAACTCTGTTAGCAACGACTTCACAGCCATAAACCCGCAGAAACTAGTGATAAGTTCCATAACTGCCCCAAGCTCGCTGACCCCTGGAGAAGTGCTCAATCTTGAGATAGTGACAAAGAACACCGGCCAGCTGGCCTCAGGCGCATCAACGCTCTACGTAAATATCTCAGGCCCGCAGCCATTTAGTGCCTCCTTCCCAGAGACATCGCTCTCCCCAGGGCAGAACTCATCATACCTGATCTCGGTTAGCAACGCCTCTTCAGAGGCAGGCACATACACAGCCACCGCACACCAGGCCTACCTGCTTAACGGCGCAAACGCAATCTCCAACACCGCCTCGACCACATATCTGGTAAAGAGCAACGCACCTTCCGGGCCTGGCAGCGCTCAAGGCGGAGGGGCAGTGAGCAAGTCCACCACTCCGATAACGCCCCTTCCTGCCCTCTCGCTCACAAGCGTGCCACTCTACACCTCTATCTCCAGCGGAACCCCTTCCCTTGCGCTCATCGGGGTGGAAAATACCGGGACAGCTCCAGAGTCCATAACATTTAGCATTCCAAAGGAGTACAGCGGCTTCCTCAGCCTGTCTAGCACCTCCTTGAACCTTGATCCAAAGCAATCCGTAAGCATGCAGATGTTCGTGAATCCCAACACCACCATCCCTACCGGAACCTACATAGTGCCGGTTACGATAAAGCTTGATTCTGCTGGCACTACGGCAAACCAGACTGAATACTTCACCTTCAATCTCTACGCGCCGCAGAACAGGAGCGTGGTAGTAGTCAACCAGCTAAGCTTGCTAAACTACACGCAGATGGCAAGGGGCGTGATACAGATAAGCAACCCGACAAAAAACACGGCTCACAACCTTACCCTACAGACACTCATACCACTCGCCCTGGCAAAGAACATCTCAGACATACAAACCTCAGGGTTCCCTACAACCATAACCGACCCTCCAGGATTCTACACCATAAACTGGAAGATAGGGGAGCTTGGTGCGGGAGCGGTGACATTTGCATATTACACAATAAGCAATCCGCAGAGCCAGGGCCTGCTGCAGAGAATACAGAACGTGCTTGCCTCCCCATCGCAGCCCTCTCCCTCGAGCATACTAAAGGTGGTGAACATCGCATTCCCGACCTTCTACACCAACTCTAGCAACAACATACAGGTGTACTCGCTCTTCACAGGCACGCAGGAACAGCAGGTTCACTATACAATGACTTCTCCTTCCGCAATACAAATACGAAATGCCACGCAGGCCATAAATGCCTCGCCAAACCAGCTGCTTGGCCCATCGTTCCAGATACAGACCTCGGCCCAGCCTGGCACCTACCTGCTCAGCCTATACATCTCGACGCAAGGTTTCAACGCAACCTACTCCCTGCCCCTGATCGTCCTTGCCAACCCCTCGGAATCGACAACCTCTTCAAGGCAGTTCCCGATAAATCTCAGGCTAAGCAATGCAGGCATAGGCGCCATAGCTGCAGTAGTGGCGATAATCGCAATAGCAATAGCCGCATTCTTGCTCAACAGCTACATGCAAAAGCCAAGGTATCGCCGCGAGACTTCAGAGCAGCTGGTTAGGCTAAGGGAGCAGATAAAGAGGAGTGAGAATGAGTAGCAGCAGGCCGTACATAATAAGGATCTCCTCTCAAAAGGGAGGCGTGGGCAAGACCACCATAGCGGTAAACGTTGCTTCGCAGCTCTCCTTGCTTGGCAACAGGGTGCTCTTGATTGACACCGATTTCATAAACCCAAGCGTAGGGTTCCACATGGGCCTTGAGAACACAAACAGCGGAGTGAGAGCTGTGCTTACCGGCAAGGCAAGGCTTGATGACACGCTTGTGGTGCACGCGCCCACAGGCATGCGTGTGCTGCCTGGCGAGATAAAGGCAAAGGCATTCACCCCGACAAACGCCCAGTTCGAGAAGTTCTTCAGGGACATAGAGAAGACAGGCTACGACTTTGTGGTCATCGACACGCCTCCGGGCTTTCTCTTCGACGAGGACATCAAGGCATTTGGAGAGGCCCTGATAATAACCACCCCAGAGATGTCAGCTTGCACCAGCGCCGCAAGGCTGGCAAACCACTATGACAAGCTCAAAGTCAGGCACAGCCTCATAGTCAACAAGTTCAAAAACAAAAGATACGAGCTCCACATACAGGAAATAAAAGAGATGTACGACGGAGAGATAGCTGCAGTCCTTCCAGAGGACGAGGAGATACCAATAAGCATAGCCGAGCACATACCCTGCTGCATAGCCATGCCAAAATCACATTTTGCAGATGAAATAGTAAGCCTTGCAGACCGCTACAGTGAAAAGTTCAGCCCAGAAAAGTTCGTGATCCCCAAGAGGCGAGGAGTGCTATCAAGGATCTTCTTTAGAATAATGCAGGCTTTGGGAAGGAGATGAGATGGCAACCCCCTATGTAGTGAGAATCTCCTCGCAAAAAGGTGGCGTGGGCAAGACCACCATAGCCGTGAACCTCGCCATTTCCCTCAAGCTGATGGGCCATCGAGTACTGATAATAGACGGTGACTACGTGAACCCCGTGGTTGCATTCCACCTTGGCATGCAGGAGATCAACAAGGGCTTTAGGTCGGTTTTGATGGGAAGGGCGAAGATGCCAAATTCTGTCTCAATACATGCGCCAACCGGGCTGCACGTTCTGGGCGGCGAGATGACGCAAAAGGAGTTCGAGCCCACAGCCTCCCAGTCAAGGCGATTTGGATCAATAGTTAAATCCTCGGCATACGACTTTGTAGTAGTCGACACCCCTCCAGGGTTCTCCCAGCAGAACTTCTTTGCCTCTGCAAACGAGGCGGCGATAGTCCTAACCCCGGATCTGCAGGCGACGGCCAATGCGATGAAGCTCTCCCAGATATTCGACAGGCTGCACTTGAGGCACAACATAGTGCTAAACAGGGTGAGGAGCAGGAGATGGGAGCTCAATGTGGGCGAGATCGAGGACACGTATGGCAACAAGGTGTGCGCAATCCTGCCGGAGGACGATATTGTGCCGATGAGCATAGCCTCGCACATACCTGCGTTCATATACAGCAAGCGGTGCCAGTTCTCAAGGGGTATGGATAGGTTCTCAAGGATGTACTCTTTGCGCGCCGAGGCAAGGCCTGTGAACGGGGACATGGGTAGCCCTGCCGGAGGGATAATCGGCTGGCTCAGGCGAATCATCGGCTCATAGGCGCGAACCTAAGAAGCCACTTTTTAACGGGCTACAAAAGCGCTTCCCCATTTCCATGATAAACAAAATGTTCCATGTCCCACCATAGATATTTAGCCACACTCGAGTCTTTTAAATCGTATGATTTCAGTAAATTTATCCTTAGATTTTCTTTCGCCCTTTGGTAGGCATCTTTAACCTTATTCCCCTTTAATAGAGCATTTATCAAGATTGAGGAATGTTCTAAATATAGCTTAGCGAGTTCGTCTTCTAATGGTTTTGTCATCATATTTGCATCTCTATAAAAAATAAAATCCTCATTGTATCCTATATAAGATATGGTCCCACCTTTAACACAAAGAGGCCCAAGTCCTTTGGCAGAACTGCATGAGATCGCATAGACTACTTTATTTTTCAAAAGCCCGTGCGTAATTCCCGCAATAATAATAGGTTTTTCATTTTGTCCGGTTATAGTATTTTTATCCCCATGCCCATTAAATACAATAAAATCGATTTTGTTTTTTGACAGGTAACTTTTTACTTCCTCGCTATTTGCCCGTGAACTTTCTAAAGAAAAAGGGCGAAATCCATGTTCTTTTGCAAAAACTAATGTTGGTTTATTCCAAATAGATAAATAATGGGTAATGATATCGCTATCTGGCAAGGTAATCAAATAGCCTTTATCCATATATTTTTCCCTGAGCTACTGCCCTAATGAAGGATATCTCTATTTCTACAATTTTTTTACCTATCTCGGTGTCATTGTTCACTTCATGTATCAATTCTTCTTTTGTGAATTCCCCGTATCCCCCTATCGCAATCTTCCTGTTTGGGGGCATCACGGACAATCTTGCAATTACAAGCTCTTTCAAATCTTCAGATGTCATATTATATTCAACTCTACAAGTTTATCTAAAATTATCTTGCCTAATTGGGAATTATTAGATATCTCTACAAAAGCGACATTCCAAGTTATGGGCTTTCCATCTATCACAGCTATTATATCATTCCTAAGATTAATAGGGATGTCAGAATAGCTCTTTAAGAACCGTTCACGTTCATCCATACAGAGACCAACTATGAGATTATCGTATGTCACAATTAATAATCTTATCTTGGTGTTCGATTACCGCTTTCTTTGACTTCTTAAACAAAGCGGTTCAGGGCTTAAGCTTTTAACCTAGTGCTCTCAATCTGCTAATAGTGTACCAATGCAAAAGCCCTACACGATAATCGTAAGTTCGCCCAAGGGAGGCGTGGGCAAGAGCGTGATCTCCATAAATCTGGCCGCAGCGCTCGAACTGATGAGGTACAACGTACTGATCGTCGATACTGACATCATAAACCCATGCATTGGCCTCTACTTGGGACTCACCGATACAAGCGCAGGAATACTCGAGGTAATCACAAAGAAGATAGACATGAAGCGTGCCGTGGTGCCGCATCCATCCACAGGAATCAGGGTGCTTCCAGGCAGTGTCTCAAGAAACATCGCGACCACAAAGGACGTCAAGATCACAGTGGCGCAGATTGATGCCTTCATGAGAGCGCTCACAAAGCTCGACTACGACTTCGTCATACTAGACACCCAGCCAGGGATAGAATTCCCCAGCACTCTATCCGTGTACGATGAGGCGATACTTGTGGCGCAGCCCAACAAGGCGAGCTGCATAAGCGCGATAAAGATGCTCAGCAGGTACGGCAAGGCGAAACTCAAGTGCAACTTGGTGGTGAACCGGGTGAGGAATAAGAAGTTTGAGCTTGACATGCGCGAAATAGAAGAGATGGCAGAGATCAAGGTGAGTGCAATGCTTCCAGAGGATGAGAAGGTGCAGGTTGGAGTTGCAGAAGGCGTGCCCACATTTGTCCTCTCGTTCAGGGCCCCATTCTCAAAGGCGATGGGGGATCTGGCGCAGATGTATGCGTCAAGAATAGGCAAGGCGCAAGGGCCAGAGGAGCAGGCGCCACATCCGCTGCTCAGGCTTTTCGGGAGAAAGAAGAAAGGGTAGCCACCTGCTGCGCAGTCGCAACGGTGCATTTTTATCCCTTTATCAATAATACATATAAACAGTTAGCAGCCTGATTGCCTATGAACTCCCAAAGCCGCTTTTATGGCATCTCAATTATTCTGCTCGTTGCGGCATCAATGCTGCTGCAGTTCAACCCTATGCAGATGCTTCATTTCAGCAACTCCACAATTTCTACATCCACCTCTAGCACATCAACATCCTCCACATCATCAACCTCTTCAACACCCACCACTTCCAGCACGATAAACACAACTTCCTCCACCTCAACGCTCTCTAGCACTACCACGCTGCTTCCAGTAAATACGCTCTTTGCAGAGTCTGGTCTGCCTCAAGGCGCTCCATGGAACCTCACATACGGTGGCAAAATCAGCTCTTCAAGCTCAAACTCCGTGCTTTTCTCGACCCTGCCTGGGAATTACCCTCTCGTGATTTCAAATCAGAGCTACAACGGGATTACGTATTCTGCAGCCCCGTATCCGGCAAACTTCGTTGCTGGGAATTCTCTCTTGATACTTTTCGCGCCAAATGCAGTGCGCACAACCACAACTACCTCCACCTCAACATCCACCTCAACTGCACCTACAACTCTACTTATGGTAAGTACGCTCTTCACTGAGAGCGGGCTTCCTTCGGGCTTGATGTGGGATGTAAGCTATGCCAGGGGCACAAACTCATCAACTACCAACTCTGTGCTCTTCTCGACTCTGCCTGGAAACTACCCCCTTACAGTTCCAAACCAGTCAGATAATGGCATCATATACTCTGCCGTATACCCCCAAAGTCTAGCTGCCGGAAACCAGCTTGCAATATATTTCACTCCCAACCAGTTGCCTTCAACAACCACTTCAACTATCTCGACTACGTCTACATCCACCTCAACCTCCTCAACCTCATCCTCTTCAAGCCTCACAACCACAATTGGTGCCCTGAACACAAGCTCTCTTCTGAACTCCACGCAGCAGATATACCAGCTGAACTCGAGCTTTAACATGACTGCGCTTCACAAGTTCTCAGCTTCAGGGCAGATACTGGTCGGCAACGCAACAGCAGGCTCCCCGCTTTCCCTAAGCTACGCGCAGATGAGCAACCTCACATCGCTAAACTCCACCCAGCTTGGCAGCATCTCAAGGATCTTTAAGCCAGTGCTCGGCAAGAATATTTCAAGGCAGGTAGTTGCATACAACGCAACCATTAGCGTACCGTTCGGGCGTGTCAAGCAGGGCCGAGGGTACGTCAAAGCTGGCACAAAACTCCGCTTCGCAACCTACAGCCAGAACCACACGTTCTCGCTCTATAACGTTACAATCGCAAGGGCCG
Organism: Microcaldota archaeon; assembly: GCA_028867435.1. GTDB lineage: Archaea > Micrarchaeota > Micrarchaeia > Micrarchaeales > CABMGC01 > JAGWGI01. The sequence continues at coordinate 19,158 of JAGWGI010000010.1, forward strand.
TGCCAAGCCTTTTGATAAGTGTTGCAGGCGCAACAATAAGCCGTCCGAATGTTACCCAGACAATACATGTGCCGATACTTCCAGGGCAGAAGACCTACAATGTATCCATTGCGCTAAGCAGCGCAATAAACGGCACAGACAGCCTAAATTATACCTACAGCGTCAAGAAAACAGACCTCAAAAAGGCCAGTACAGTACTGCTTGTGCAAAGCGCATCCGCAGGGAATGGGCTTGCCAGGAGCATAAGGTTCACATCAGTGCCAACCAACCAGAGCCTGCAGGTCACATTCGATGCGCAAGGAGATTCCAACTATACAAGCGTTGACCCAACAGCAAACATCATACCTGTAAACATAGTGTTCTATGTGCCGATTACAATAACCAATTCGCAGACATCAGCCACCGCACAGCCCTTCCAGCAGCTGGTCACAGTAAACAGCCTCAAATACCAGGCATACGAAACAAACAACCTGGACAACATAGAGTTCTTCTACCCAAACGGCATACTCGTGACGTCGTGGCTCGAGGGCAATACCTACAATCAGGCAAATGTGGTCACATTCGGCGACACTTCTGACGATTACTATCTGAGCGTAAACCAGCTTGGCGCAACAGGCACTGGAACGGCAAGCGAGAATGTTCTGATGGGCTTTGCAACCACAGGCACGAACCTCTTCGACGGAATCACGGTTGGCGAGGCTCCAAACAGGTCATTTCAGTCGTTTGGCACATACGGGCTATACGATACAGGCTCTGCGGTATTTCCCTACTACACAAGCTTTGGCAACTCCCTATCTGCGCTTCCATCTGGCTGGCTCCTCTCCCACTCAAGCGGCGCAGGAGTATTCACTGCGGCAAACTACGTTATAGGTGCAACTGGAACCTGGGGAGGAATAACCTCAAACATTCTCTTCCCGATAAGGGGAAACGTATTCAATGTAGCGATGACCCTGCCATCTAGCACCAGCAAAGACGTAGCTGTGTTCGGAGTCGGCAACTCGCTTGTGCACGTCACAGCCTACTTCACTCATGCAGGCACAGGCTCCAAAGGGTGCGATACTGTTATTGGTGGAGCCTGCACAGGTAGCTTTAGTACTTCAAGCAATGCAGGCGCTGCAATTGGCTTCTTTGGCAGGATAACGGTGGCCTCAGGCGCCCTGACCCAGACCTCATCGACTACTTTCATAACTGCAAACACCTATCCCACAGGCACTGCAGAGGTGTACGGGATAGGGTTTGATCCTACTACGACTACCACCTACTTTTACGAGAAAAACATCCAGAGCAACACCCTCTCCGTGCTGCCTGGCACTACCACGCTGCCAATTAGCCTGGTGGCAAATATCACAGGAGTGTCTGTGGACTGGGTTAGAATCCGCTCGCTGCCTCCCTCAGGTGTCATGCCTGCCGTGAGTTTTGGAACCAGCGTGCAGGGGGCGCTGACCTTCAACGAGTTCGGGCTGCCGTCCAGCACCCCATTATTGTCGGCAACCAGCTTACAACCTCGGGAGTTGATGACAAGCAGACAACTCCAGTAGGAGCTAGCAACACGATCTTCTTTGGAGTCAATGTGCCATCTGGACAGGCTGCAGGCACATACGCGCAGAACATACTCATAGCTACCAGCTGCTGATTGCCATGGGTCTTGCAGGTACGCGCATAAGCCTGCCTATCCTAGCAGCATCTGTTCTTTTCGTACTTCTCTTTGCGCAGACATATGGCGCATACGGGCAACTAGGCGAGTTTGCAGGGCACATCAATACAAGCGTACCCCAGGGAGGAAGCAATACTGTCTACATGACGATATTCAACGACGGCAACACTTCTATAAACTTCCTGGTGCAGCCTCCAGGAATATACGGAGGCGCGCCAAACCTGACAAAGCCTACAGTAACGGTCAATCCTGGCAACGGCACGCTTCTTCCAAGGCAGAACAAGCAGATATACTTCACGATATCAGCAGCCTCTGACAATAAGGTCAATACCACTTGGCAGGTGATAATGATAGCCCAGCAGGTTCCAAATGCCACAAATACTGGCGGGGCGATCATTTCCACCGGAGTTGGCAAGATAATAGATGTCACCATAGCTCCGCCCATAATACCATGGGCCTTAATATATGCGATAATAGAGGTGGCTGTAGTGGTAGTTGTTGTGGTAGTCGCATACTATCTGCTTATTATAAAGGGTTTGCTTGCTAGGATGCAGGAGTCTGCGAGAGTGAGAAGCAAGGAGAAGATGGCGCAAAGGCTAAAGCAGCTCAAGGCAAAGATTGCCATCGAGCGGGCTAAGGCGCGTTCTGCAGGCACAGCAGCAAGATCCGCGCCAAGGAAGGCTACAAAAGGAGCTGCAAAGCCAAAGAAGCCTACAAAGAAGGCAGCAAAGAAGAAGAGCAGTGCCAAACCAAAGAGAAGGACAAGAAGGTAATTATACCTCTAGGGTTTTTATACTGGCTCAGAGTGTTAATTTTCGGTAAGGCTTATAATCTTGCCATTCCATCTGTTAATGGGGAAAGGATGGCATCGGAGAGGGTTGAAGAGGACAGCATCGGGAAGGTGCGCGTTCCACATGATGCTTACTATGGTTCCTTCACTGTCAGGGCAAGCCAGAATTTCAAAATATCTGGCATCAAGCCTAGTGCAGAGTTCATCAGCGCATATTCTATCATAAAAAAGTCCGCAGCACTGGCAAACCTTCGCGCAGGCAGGCTCGACAAGAAGATCGCAGGTGCGATAGCAAGGGCATGCGACGAGATTGCCTCAGGCAAGCTTTATGACCAGTTCATAGTCGATGTTTTCCAGGCGGGCGCAGGCACAAGCACAAACATGAATCTCAATGAGGTCCTAGCAAACCGCGCGCTCGAGCTACTTGGGAAGAAAAAGGGCGACTATTCGGTGATACATCCAAACGATCATGTCAACATGTCGCAATCAACAAACGACACCTATCCCTCGTGCATACGCATCTCCTCATATCTTGCAATGCATTCAAAGCTGATTCCCGCACTCGCAAGGCTGCACAAATCCCTTGACACGAAGGCAAAGGAGTTCTCCGGAGTAGTGAAGCTGGGCAGGACTCACCTTCAGGACGCCGTGCCGATGACTCTTGGCCAGGAGTTCTCCGGCTACGCAGCCTCGATTGCGCATGAGATCACAAGGCTCGAGAGTTCAGCTGAAGGCCTGCTCGAGCTTCCGATAGGTGGAACGGCCATAGGCAGCGGGATAAATGCACCAGAAAAATTCGCCGATATGGCAATAGCAGAAATCCGCAAATCCACAGGGAAGAATTTCAAAAAATGCGAGAGCATCTTCAAGGCCATGCAGAGCAGGAGCGAGGAACTCGAGACCAGCTCTGCGCTGCGCGGCGTCGCAGTCGCAGTATCAAAGATTGCAAATGACCTGCGGCTGCTGGGCTCAGGCCCAAGGGCAGGCTTTGGGGAACTAATCCTGCCTGAGGTCCAGCCAGGTTCCTCAATAATGCCTGGCAAGATCAATCCCAGCGTGCCGGAGATGGTAAACATGGTGTGCTTCCAGGTGATTGGGTGCGACCAAGCAATACTCCAGGCGGCAGGCTCAGGCCAACTCGAGATAAATGTGTTCATGCCCCTGATCTCCTACAATCTTCTCTTCTCGATAGACATACTTGCCAACGCAGTCTCCACTCTGGAGAGGCTATGCATACGCGGCATCTTGGCGAACATAAAGGAGATAAGCAGGCACCTTGAGGAGAATCTCTCGCTTGCAACTGCCCTTACCCCGTACATAGGCTACGAGAAGGCGGTGCAGGTAGCGAAGAGGGCGCATAGCGAGGGAAGGAGCGTGAAGGAAATCTGCGTTGAGATGAGGCTATTTAGGAAAGAGGAGCTCGATAGGATACTTGACTACAGAAAGCTTGCCGGAATAAAGTGAGGCGCTGAATATGGAGGAGGAAGAGTTTGACATAGTTATACTGGGAACAGGCCTTGCAGGACTGCGTGCCGCGCTTGAGGCTACAGTGGAATCGGACGGAAAGCTTAGCATAGCACTAATTTCAAAGCTTCATGCCATGCGAAGCCACTCTGTAGCAGCAGAAGGCGGCATATCCGGGGTCTTGTATGGGGAGGAAAACAAGGATTCAAAGAAGCTGCACGCATACGACACGATAAAGGGCTCTGATTATCTTGCCGATCAGGACGCAGTTGAGCTTCTTGCACAGAACGCGCCAAATGAGATACTCCTAATGGACCATCTTGGGGTTCCATGGAACAAGGATGCAAGGAACAGGATAAACCAAAGGCCATTTGGGGGGATGACGATCCCAAGGACTGCATTCGCCCAGGACAAGACCGGCTTCTTTCTCATGAGCGCGCTATACAACACCATAACGCAGTTCGAGAACATCAAGGTCTTCCATGAGCACTTTGCCACAAAGCTGGTGATGGAAGGCGGGGAGTTCAGGGGAATTTGCGCAATAGACCTTGCAGACGGCTCCTTCAAGTTCATAAGGGGCGGCGCAGGGGTGATAGCAACAGGAGGCTACGGCAGGGCTTACAAGACCACCACAACATCATACTCGAGCACAGGGGACGGCACAGCGCTTGCATACCGTGAGGGAATTTCGCTAAAGGACATGGAGTTTGTGCAGTTCCACCCAACAGCCCTTGTGCCAAATGGTATACTGATAACAGAGGCGTCTCGTGGCGAGGGGGGCTACCTTGTCAATTCAAAGGGCGAGAGGTTCATGAAGAATTACGCTCCAAGCAAGATGGAGCTTGCGCCAAGGGACATAGTCTCAAGAGCGATTGCAACAGAGTTTGAGAGGGGAAATGGATTCAAGGACTCCTCCTCTGGCATGGAGTATGTAGGGCTTGACATACGCCACCTTGGCTCAGAGAGGATAGACACCAAGCTTCCGATGGTAAAGGAGATAGTGATGAAGTCCCTTGGCATAGATCCGTCAAAGGAGATTATACCTGTTGCGCCTGCAGCGCACTTTACAATGGGGGGAATACATACCAGCACTCTTGGGCATGCCATGCTAGATGAGAAGAGGCAGTCAAGCTCGCTATGGGCGATAGGCGAGTGCGGATGCGTGAGCGTGCACGGGGCGAACAGGCTTGGCAGCAACTCGCTTAGCCAGTGCCTTGTCTGGGGAAAGATTGCAGGCGAGGAGATGGCAAGGAAGAAAATCAAGGTTGTAAACTCAAAGCAGGCATACAAGGCCGCTGAGGCAGAGCAGTCAAGGATAGCTAAGATGCTTGAGCGAAAGGGGACGCAGAGCGTATATCTGATAAGAAGCGAGCTGCAGGAGGAGATGGTAAGAGACGTGTTCGTCTACAGACGCGTTGAGCAGCTCAAACGCGCAATATCAGTGATAGGGGGTCTGATGGCAAGGTTTGAGGATGCTATTATAACAGACAAGGGGAGAATTTACAACACAAATTTGCGCGATGCTCTTGAGATAGGGAACCTTCTCGACCTTGCATACGCTACCACGCTATGCGCGCTTGGAAGGAAGGAATCTAGGGGAGCGCACTCAATGGTTGAGTATCCAAAGCGCGACGATGCGAACTGGCTTAAGCACTCAATTGTCAAAATGAGCGCAGGCAAACCAAAGATAAGCTATCTTCCGGTGGCAATCAAGGGATTTGAGCCAGAGGAGAGAAAATACTGATGGTGGCATGAAACGGACATATGATTTAAGGGGAAGGCAGTCGTCGATTTTCAGGCTCGCGAGGTTCGACCCAGAGGGCTTTTTGCACGCACTGATTTATAGGATACTCATCTTTCTCTCAATTGTTTACGGGTTAGTGCTGCTGCTGGCAAACCAATATCCCCAGCTTTATCTGGCAATAGCTCCCCTCACAGCCGCAGTTTGGATACTCTTCACATTCGAGCTCTTTGAGTTCATAAAAGGAATAGCCCTGGCACAGACAAAGGGGCTTGCCTTTGGGAGATTCCAGAGCACCTACAGGGAAGTGCAGCTCAGGCATGCGCCTCATGCGCAGATATTCGCATTCACGATTGCGCCGTATCTTGCAGTCATAATCTGGCTGCTAGGATTTGCGGCAATGGTCATGTGGTGGCATTGATGGCAGAACTTGGAGCACCAACGATTTTTTACCTCTGCTCTGCAGCACTGCCAATTCTGCTCTTCCTTATAATGCTGCTTTATGCTACAGGGCTTTTTGCCCCTGCAATCCCAGCCCTTAAGGCGATCTTGGGCATTGTCTCAATAGCATTTGGAATAACTGGATTTTTAGAGGTGTTTGTAAATGGAAAAAGAGGATGGTAGCATATCGCTGAGCGTGAAGGTCAGCAGGTTTGACGAAGGAAAATTCAGGGAGAGGGAGTATGGCATAAGCCTAAACAAGCGTGCCACAGTGCTAGATGCCCTGCTGAACATAAAAGACAAGGTGGATCCGACCCTCTCCATAAGGTATAGCTGCAGGATGGGAATCTGCGGATCGTGCGCAATGGTTATAGACGGAAAACCAAGGCTTGCATGCGAGACCCACATAAACCCTGATGCCGATTCCGTGAGGGTAGAGCCAATGCGCGGCCATCCACTGCTAAAGGACCTTGTAACCGACTTCGACGACTTCTTTGCAAGGCTTAGGAGCGTGAAGCCCTGGATAATCCAAAAGGCGCTAAAGAGCACCAGGGTCACAAGCCGCGTGATGCAAGACCCCGAGAACACAAACCAGATAGTGCCATTCTCATCATGCATAAGCTGCGGGCTGTGCGTAGACGCCTGCCCTGTGGTCAATACCCACCCAAATTTCATAGGGCCCCAGGCGCTTGCCCAGGTTCACAGGTTTTCAATTGACTCAAGGGATGGGGAAGGCACGGGGAGGATTGCGCCTGTCGACAGCAAGGAGGGAATCTGGGGATGCGAGTTCGTAGGGGCATGCTCCCTTGTCTGTCCAAAAGGGGTGGATCCGGCGCTTGCCATACAGGAGCTCAAGATAGAGGCAATGAAGCAGAAGATGCTCAGGCTGATTTCCAAGGGGAAAAAGTAAGCTCTTTATAGGTTCTAGGCAATTGTTAGGAGGATAAGATGCCTAAAATCCCGTATGTATCCGTAGTATTGCCCACATGGAACGAGCGCGAGAATATCTCCATGGTGATACCTGGGATAAAGAAGGTGCTAGCAGGCTACAAATACGAGATAATAATTGTGGACAGGCACTCTGATGACGGCACGGCGAAGATGGCCAGCAGGCTGGGGGCAAAAGTCATATACGATGATATCGGGAAGGGGTCCGCACTGATGAAGGGCCTTGCCATGGCAAAGGGCGACATACTGATTTCCATGGATGCAGACCTGTCCCACGAACCAAAGGAGTTCAGGCTGCTGATTGCAGGCATTGAGACTGGATATGACATCTGCATGGGATCGCGCTTCATAACAGGTGGGGGTTCCGATGACATGCCAGGGCTCAGAAGGTTTGGAAACAAGGTGTTTGTTTTCCTTGTCAACGCCTTTTTTGGCGCCAACTATTCGGATCTGTGCTATGGCTACAGGAGTTTTAGGAAAGGGGCACTAAAAAAGCTTGGATTGAAGGAGAGGGGATTTGGAATAGAAACGGAAATAAACATCAAAGCGATAAAAAACCGCTTAAAGGTTCTTGAGGTCCCAAGCATGGAGAAGAAGCGGGGAGCAGGAGAGGGAAAGCTGCACACCTTCAGGGACGGCTATGTAATCCTCTCAACGATCTTCAGGAATCTAAGATAGCAAACCTTAAAAAGCTAAGATATGCATATTGAAATGAAATTTTGTGGTATCACATGAAGGAAGAAGATGAGATAGCAAGCGATATCAAATCATCAGGCAGGCGCAGTGGCAGGCACCCGAGCATAGCTATGCCAATGGCGATATGGATTGCCCTGCTACTTGTAGGATTGGTGTTCAGGGCGATAACCACTCTGGGCACAACAACGCCTGGCACAGCCCTTGCATACACACTGCTAGATGACATCTCTAGTTTCATACTGATGCTTCCAGGCATAATAATACTGCCGATAATCTTCGGAGCCTATGTAGGCGCAACTGTCGGTACTAGGAGCAGGCATATCTCGGATGCTGCAAGCATAGGTCTTGTCAACGGCATCTACGCTTCTGTGATATACATAATCACAATAGTTGTCATCTATCTTGTGATGTTCTACAGCCTTCCTGGCGCGCAGCCAAGCCTTGGCTTCATGCTGGAGTTCTGGGCAATAGCCCCAGTAGTGCTGACAATTCTCCTCTCTATCGGCCTCTCGGTACTTGTCTCGCTGAGAAGATAAAATCGGTATTATACAAAGGCGTGGCGATCGTATAAAAGGGGCCATGCGAAGGTAATACTGTTCAAATGCCAGATGAAATCAGGACAAGAGGGCGCCCCAGCAACTCCAAGTACTGTTACATACAGTGGCAACCCATACAAAGGGATCACTGGGACATGCTGCTAAGTTCGAAGATCTCTGATCTCAGGGGCAAATGCACCGAAGGTTCTAGCGATGCGCCAAAAGTAGATCTCAGGGGCTATACGATAATAAAAGGGATACTTGAGGGAAAGGTGGCAGTGCTCAGCGGAAAAGATGCGCCAAATCTCATAACGACGGTCAGGGATCTTGAATACCAGATGCTCGCTGAGTTTTTGAAATTCCCGCAGGTTGGGGATTCGCCATCAAAACTCCCAGATCTTGAGTACCAAACTACAAAACTCAAGCTCTACGACATCGGCAAGCTGCTTGGAATGCTTGAAGGGAGCATTGGTACCAATAACTATAATCCAGCCGCCCTAGTTGGCGATCTAAAGCGCATGAAGCTGGTGATTGAAGCTATAGATCCCCTTGACCCGATGTCTGGCTATGTAGATTTTGCAAGAAGCAAAAGGCTGCTGCTTGATGGAATCCAAAAATTCTCAGATTTCATCTCTGGGGATCCGAACGCACGGATAAGAAATGAGGAAAGGGAAGCCTTGTTCATTGCCCTCTACGAAGCCAAGATAGAGGCTGTCAGGACTATGAACTACACATTTCAGAAGCTAAACCATATGCTCGTCAAGGCAAGGCGCGAAGGCATGAATAAAACCGATATCCCAAAAGAGTTTGATCCTAAATCTTCAGTAATCCGCACCCTTTAGGGTGGGGTGTGGCTTCGCTACGATACCTTTTTCTTGGTTAAAATAGGATTTCTCAATTGGTTACTGTGTGCGCCGGGTCGTAACCGGCGCCGATGTTCAGTAACCGACGTGAAACAATGA
>JAGWGI010000011.1 GCA_028867435.1 Microcaldota archaeon
GACGTATAACGCATACCGGCAGCCAAGACGAAAGTCTTTGTGCCACCATTGATGGCGAATAGTCGTTTGTAGGAATCTGGGAACAAAAATTATTAAATGTTGGTGATGTTATGAATTAGGTTGCGGGGAGAAATCAACATAGTCGTTTTCTGCAGGATAACGAATTTAAAGCAATTGGATAGTGGTGCCAATTAACGGATACTTCTCGCGTTTTAAGTAGGGTCAAAGGAAAATCTGTTTAGAGTAAGCTCTATAAAATGGTGGGGAAACGGAATTTGATATATCTGTAGAGGCACAAAATTTGCTCAGAAATGGAAAAATGATAGGGAATGATGAAAGTCCTGCAGATATGGTAGAGAGAGTCTCAAAAACTTTGTTCAAAATTGAAGAAAAGTTTGGAACTTCGAAAAATGAGATTCAAAATTTAACTGAAGATTTTGAAAAATTAATACTTCAGAGGCAATTAGCACTAAGTACTCCAATAATAACCAATACTGGAAGACATTTGAATAAGCCGCTTTCTGCATGCACTGTGATACCTTTAGATTTGCAAACGAATCTTAATTCTCTAAGAAAATCTATAGCCCAAGCACATATGGATGGAATGGGAACAGGATTTAACTTAGATAAAGTAGAAGAACCAATTCAGATGCTTCGGGTCTTGAACGATATAGCAAATGAGATAACTGATGCGGGGAAAGAGGAAAGACCTGTAGGGAATATTGCTATAATGTCAGTTCATAACCCAAAAATAAAGGAGTTTATATCAATAAAGGAGGGATCGGATAATAGAAATGAGGTTTGGAAATTCAATCTGTCTGTGAACATTACTAAAGAATTTATGGAAAAACTAAGGCAAAATGAAAAATATAGATTGTTAGACGAACAGATGATTAGTGCAGATGAAATCTTTAATAAAATAGCGGAAAAGGCTCATGTATCTGGAGATCCCGGAATCCTCTTTATGCATAGATTCGAGGGGGACAACCAGACGCCTTCTCTTGGTAAATATGAATCTGTGGCACCTTGTGGAGAAGTTGGACTAATGGTTGGAGAAGCCTGCCAATTTGGCTCTATAAATCTAGGAAGATTTGTTAAAAAAGATGCTAAAGGTAAAAGTATTGATTATGAAGCAATGAACCGAGCAGTAAGGTTACTAACTCGTGCCTTAGATAATTCGCTCGAAATAAGCTTGTCACTCTACTCCGAGGCAAACACTAGAAGCGTTATGTCGGCAAGGAGGAAGATAGGAGTTGGGATATGTGGACTTGCAGACTTGTTAGGCCAATTGCATTTAAGCTATGATAGTGAAGAAGCACGATCAAAAGCAGTAGAGGTAATTTCTTTCATAAACTATGTATCGAAATTAGAGTCTCACGAATTAGCAAAGAAGAGAGGCTCTTTTAATGTGCTACCACTCTCACGTTATTTGGAAAGCCCAGGATTTATTGAATCAAAGTATGAGAAAAATGGAACAGAACTTGTGACAGGAGAGATGTGGAAGGATTTGGCGGATAAAATAAGAGATTCTAGATTACTAAGGAATGTGTCTACAATGGCCCTACCGCCTACTGGTCGTAGTGCAACAATAGTAGACGCTTCTCAGGGAATTGAACCGTTCTTCACATTAATAGATAGTTCAGGGACGGTTAATAGATACCTCTATGAGGAGCTTATGGAGGTTGGGAAATCAGATTTGGGAATAATTCAGGAAATTAGAAAAGCTGGAAGTATAAGAAATGTTGACGGTATTCCAGAGGCTATAAAAATTTCTTACAAAACTGGGCTGGAAATTGAGCCATATAACCAAATTAGAATGTGTTTTGAGGTGCAAAATGTTGTTGATGAAGCAATATCAAAAACAATTAACCTACCCAAAAATTCAACAGTCAAAGAGATACAGCAGATTTACCTAAATGGTTATGAAATGGGGCTAAAGGGGATAACTGTGTTTAGAGAAGGTTCTAGAATACAGCAACCTAAAAAATTGGCTTTAGTATGAAAATGATATTATATTTTTAAACTGAATAAGTAACTTTGGTGGATTAACAAAAGCAGTTAAATTTGCTCTTCGCTAATATTAATAGGGAGTATATGGGGAACAAACAAGAAGTGGAAAAACGTGCAATTTTACCCTTAGATAAAAAGCAGGAAGTGGTGGATAAACTTATTGGGCAGGGCGCAAAACTTAATGGGGAAAAGGGCGTAAATGACATTTATTTCTGTACAAATTCGGTAAAATCTTTCGAGGAGGTTGAGATGGATGAAGTTGGTTCTTATAGTCTAAGAATTCGTGAGGAAAAACATGGTGGTAAGACAGAGAGAAGCATGAATGTAAAAGTGATTACGAGTTATGGGGATCATCATTCATGGGCAGAGCATGAAATTAAAATAAGCTCTATTGAAGATACGGAGGCGCTCTTAAAAGTGATAGGGTTCAAACCTTTTTGCAAGATAGAAAAAAACAGAAAGGAGTTCAAACTAGGAAATAAAAGTATATTTTTGGAGGATATACTGGGATTTGGGCTGGGAATAGAGGTAGAAATATTAACGACGCAAGAAGAAACAGAAAAAGCAAAAAAGGAAATAGATGATACTCTCCGTATTCTAGGTATTGACAGATCACAGATAGTACCGAAAAGTATTACAAACATGATAATGAGGGAAAAAGCAAAATTCTAATAGTCGATTAAAATGGACTTCTGTGGAAAATGTGGGGGAAAATTAAAAGCAGCAATTAAGGAAGATGAACCACACTTAAAATGCAGAACTTGTGGAGAGTTAACTAAACCGAATAACAAAGTAGGTCTTATAAAAAAAGTTTTCCAAAGAGATGCAAAACAGGAAGAAATGTACTTAAGAATAGAGGATGAAAAAGCGGAAGCTTTGGGGGACGTTGTGCGTCATGAATGTAAAAACTGCACAAGTATGGAGGCTTACTTTCAAGAAATCAAACCGGATAGATTTAATGATGAACAAAGTGTTGCTTTGTATAGATGCATAAGATGCAACAAGGTTGAAAGATCCAAAACTGCAGGATAGGAAATAGAAAATCATGAGAAATAATATTACTTGTGCACTGGCTCATCTTCATCCGTAAATGCAGGGAACTTCGTGGCTTATGGGGCCATTGGAGTACCTGTGCAAAAACGCCTCCTTACCCTTGCAGCCTTGCCATCGTTTCTGTAGAGCACATGGTTCATCGCCACGTGAACTGCAGAACCCGAGATTTTCATCACCGAGCGCTTTATTTGGTTGATCTTCTTTCCCTTTCGCAGATCTAGAGAGATTACGAACCCATAGTCGCCGCTCGTTAGAAAGACACCGCTAACCCCCTTAGCTTGTGCTATCGCAGTGGCGATTGCGTTGCTGTTCGATGAGACCATGGGCTTTAGGAACATGAACCCTGAGTGTGATATTTGTTTTGCCAAGAAATCGCCCAAGACTAGTTAGTTTCATACTTCTGCAGGATGCCTTCGGCCTCCTGCAGCAGCTTTTGCACCTTTTCAAAGTCCTCGTAGTGCAGCATGGAGAAGAGCTTCTGGAGCTTTATTCGCATTGCCATCATCTCTGTCCTGCGCCTTCTGGTATAAGCAGTATAGTTCATGAGATCACTGGTACTTCTTCATTATCTGCTCAGCCCCCTCAAGGAGCTGCCTTAGCCTGTAATAATCATTTCTGGGCAAAAACTCGTAGAGCATATCTATAGTCTTCTTTACATCAAGAAGCTGCGAAATCAGCTTCTTTGTCTCCTGATAGGGATTCATCCAAGCACCACTTTAAATTGAGGTAGTCTGCACCGCATCTGCGCCGTTATCTGCGCAGCAGTAATGTATATGCCAAAGGTAGTCTACGTGATCGTCGTACTTCCACTTCCTCTTGCAGGTCCAGCAGGTATACTGCTTCCCGGCATCAGGCCCGTCCGATTTCCTTTTTCCAATCCTCAGTTCAAAGTTTCCTATTTTCATTTAACCCACCAAAAGCATGAAAAAGAGCATGAGGCGGGCGGCAGTCGGATTGGTTGCATTGCACTCCTAGGAGGGTGGAACATAGCGCAAAATTTGCTGTGGCTATGGGAGAGATATTGCGATGCACATCAAGTGTGCCAACCCACGAACTGCCTGACCCCACCATGACTACATTTATGACTTTTAGGGTATATAAGGATAACTAATATAGGTGTGAGTAAATTCCCATATTTATACTCATATATGGGTAATAAATTAGTATAAAGCCTAAATTATCTTCTATTTTAATATTAAATAGTCGATAAATTAAAGAACAACTTTATTCATTTTAATAGATAGATTTAAATATAAAGCCATACATAATTTCATTATGAGGGAGCTTCCAGAGAAGGTAAAGACTGCGCTCGAGGATCTTAAGCGAGTATACGGTACTTATCTGGAGGTAAGGCGACTTGGAAACAAGTACGCGCTATATGAGGCGACCAGCAAATACGACGCTGAAATCGGTAGGGCCAGGAAGATAGCAACTTATCTTGGCTGGATAACCGAAGAGGGACTGGTAGTCCCTGCAAGGCACAAAAGGCAGGCGGAATCTGATAACAATCGTGTTCAAAATGAGGAGGAAGAAGCTGCTGGAAGTGAAGGCAAGCTAGGAAAATATGAGGATGTGATCCTGACAAACCTGAGCATGAACGGGAGGATATCCAGGAACAAAATAGCGCAGAGACTGGGGCTGAAAAGGACTGCTGCAGAGTACCAGATAAAGAAAGTTGAGCAAAAGTACGGTATAGAGTATCTGGCAGAGATAGATGTTAACAAACTTGGCTACTTGGAGTTTATTATACTTATAAAATTTGATGGCAAAATTCCTGAGAGGGAAGAGATAAAAATGGTGGAAAAGGAGCCAATAGTACAATTCTGCGCAACTTTGAAGGGAGAATACGACTTGATGCTGTACGTGTTGACTGAAAATGATTTTGAGCATGCAAATAATAGAATAGAAGATCTTAGGTCTACAATATTTACTAGGTTTTCGGCAAAGTGGTATGTAAAATTGGCATATTCTAGATATGGATACATCCCTTTAAGAGAAAAATTTTTTGATTTAGTTAAAATGAGGGTATGGAATAGGACAAAGGAGAATCCAAGGCTTAGATCTGGGGAATTATTGTTTAGAGATTATATCTTACTAAAAGAATTGAGTCTGAATGGGATAGAACAATTTACAGTTATCGATTCCAAAAATGCACTTTCCAGAGGTAATTCGCAATATGCATATTATAAGTTGTTTGAAAAAGGAATTATAAAGAGGACAACGATTAACATGAGAGATTGTGCAGTTAAAAATAACGCAATGATATTAATGAAAAGAATTAATATGCAAAAATTTGGAAAAACTAGAGCTAATTATAGAATGAATGCTATAGTAGATACAGATACGCCAACCAATAGATATTCTGTTACGATTGATATTTGGGATCCGGATGGTGGTATACGTATTGCACCCTTATACAAAAATCAGAGTGTAGAGATGTTGATTGAAGAACTTAGGAACAAAACAAAGGGTGCAGAATATAGTAGTTTAATAATAAGTGAAATCCTCGTTGGTAAAATATGTTATAGGAGATTTGATAATAGATATTCACGTTATTATGAAAGTTTGATAAAGAGTGGTGCTATAGAAAATAGCCAATATGAAGATTATTCCTGAAAAAAATATCTAGAAGCATAGAGCGTTCGCTAGACGTTATAACAAGATAATTCTATTTCAACCTTCTGGATTCATCGTTCCACCCTACACTAAAAAATCGCTGGGAAGGCTTAAATACCTATTCCCAAGGTCTGGATATTCCCATAATATGTAGACAGATGACGAAGTTTCTGTCGAGAGAAATTGTAATCTTACGCTGATCTACGAATATGAAGTTAGATTGAAATAGGTGCAAAGGAAATAGGAAAGTGCATGGAGAGAAGTATGAATGCAAAACTTAAGGGTGAACTGCTAAAGGCCATATATATTTAACATCTTAGCATCTATGCATCTCCTTACATATATTGCGCCTTGTTATTTCAACCATCTGGACCCATTGTTCCACCCTACACTAAAAAATCGCTGGGAAGGCTTAAATACCTATTCCTGATGTCTAGATATGAGGCTGTTGAAAATCCTGTCTGAAAGTCAATTGAGCGAACTTAGACTTGCCGTGAGATGGCTGAACCCGACAAAATTTGGAGATTCAATCCCATAAATTTCTAACGATTCCTCTGTAAAATCGTTATTGCGCGTGGCTGCGGCTAACGCGGTCTATTTTTGCCGTCGATTTGTTGGATTATAATATGTGTTTCAAAAGATAGCCCAAAATGCAGCCAGATATGTGTACGGTAACTCTCTGCAACCCTTTGACTCTTACGTCAAGAAGGTTGAGTTTCATCTTAAGCAGCGAGAAGAATCGCTCTACTGCGCCACGTTTTCTATAATCTGAATCCTTCGGTTTGGAGGATTTGCAGTGGCCCCTGCCGTTTATCGCAATCACAGGTATTATCCTGTTCTCGAACAAGACAGAGCGCACGTCAGCGGAATCGTATGCCGAATCTGCGAGAAATTTTGCCTCGTGCGCAAACTTGAAGTGCGCCTTTACGTAGTCGAAGAGTTCCTTGAATACTTTTTGTCATTCACGTTTGCAGGAAGGACCACCCAGTACAGCGGGATCCCAGTTTCCACGTCGTAAATGACGTGCAGTTTGTACCCTTTCTTGATTCCCTTCTGCGTCTTCTCCCTCAAAATCTCCTGCTCCTTTCGTTTGAGTGTTACGTAGCCCCATTTTGCGTCCTCGTCATTGTCAAAATAGTATGGGACAAAGGTGCTGTCTATCGCCACCATAGATACGAGTTTGTCCCGATATATCTCATGGATTATGGTCTCGGCCACTTTGCCGATTTTCTCCTCGCCTACCTCTTTCCTGACCTTTGAAAAAATAGAATGGTCTGGTGGGTTTTGGTAACCCAGAAGCCTCAACAGCCGCCTGTCATCCAACTCATCCGGCAGTTCTCTGTCGCTGCAGCGAAAGACGCTGCCCAACGACAATGCGACAATATTCTTCCCGTATGCCACTCCGTTTCCGTACCAATGTCCCAGTTCCCTAGATACCAACGCTGCATACTTTCCAACGATAGGTATAATTTTCTTCATTTTTGATAATGTTTTCACAGTATAAACTCGGCGGTGCTGCTGTCGCAAGGCGGCAGCTCCGCTAGCATTAGACGTCTATCGCAAAACTGGTCGCAACGGTTTTGCCGCCAATTTTTTATCTATGGAAAAGAAGTTGTAACTTCCGCTTTAGTGGAAGCGAGAGGGTTTATAGATTTTCAACACCCTCCTAGATATCAATAATTAGATTTCGAGGTTGATAATAAAAATGTATAATGCGCATGTGATAAATATGCACAATATGAATGGGAAAGTGTGTGTGGTGACTGGTGCAACTTCGGGGGTTGGCAGGGCCACAGCAATGATTTTAGGATCTACAGGTGCGACAGTAATCTTAGTGTGTAGAGACCGTAAAAGGGGAGAGGCCATCAAAAAAGAGATTATTAGAAAAACAAAGAACAAGAACATATCAGTAATGTTTGCGGATTTTACGTATTTACATTCGATAAAACAACTTGCTAAAAAATTTAAGGAGCATCATCAATATTTGCATATATTGATAAATAATGCTGGGGTTCTGCATTCTAAGCGCATACTAACAAAGGACGGGTATGAAACTACTTTTCAAGTAAATTATCTTGCGCCGTTTCTATTAACAAATTTACTCTTGAGGGTAATTAAAAAAAGTGCACCATCTAGAATAGTAAATGTCACTTCTGATGAACACATAAGAGGTAGTATCGATTTTGACAATTTGCATGGAGAAAAACATTATGGAGGTTATTGGGCTTATGCAAGATCTAAGTTGGCACTAATTTTATTCACATACAAACTTGCAGAAAAGCTTGTGGGGACTAAGGTTACAGTAAATTGTGTACATCCAGGATCTATTGCGACTAACATTGGTAGAAATTCGTCAGGTATAATGGGGTTATACTTTAAAGTTGGTAAGCGATTTATGAAAAAGCCGGAACAGGGAGCAGAAGAAATAGTTTATTTAGCGACTTCTTCAGAAGCAGAAAAAGTAACAGGTAAATATTTTATAGATAAAACAATCTCTAAATCTTCTAAACTATCATATGATAAGGTAGTGGCAGACAGATTATGGAAAAAAACAATTGATTTGATAGGGAAGCGTTTTGTCATTTTATAGTTTTATTTTTGGGTTGGCCTAAGTTGAAATATTATCTGGTCGGTTTGTTCAAATTGATCTGAAGGTTTGAATAAAAATTTGCATTTTGAAGCACCTAATGCGATGCATTCTTCTTCTATAACATCTATATTTGCTTTTAGTGAAATTGAGGCCCCACCGGCTATTAGACCTCTGATGAAATGATCTACGGGCCTGGTTACCATACCCTTCAAATCATTAGCTATTGCAGAGTCTTCAACGACTATTTGCCCAATTTTCTTTTCTTCGTCCAAAATTTCCCAGGTAAATTTACCCCACCCGACAATCATTGCAATTTTAGTTAGCCATTCAAAATAACCATGAAAATCAAATTCGTATTTTTTCCCTATTTCTGTAGCGGTACCCTCCATAAAACTCTTTTTTGTTGCTTCATAGATTTTGTAAATTATATCTTTTGAATCATTAAATGTAAAAATTAGTTCGGAGAGCATTTTTGAGTTGGGCATAATCATTCTATTACCCATCATCTCAATATCCCCGTCTTTAACAACTATTTGGCCTGTTGTCATGAGGTGCTCAAAATTTGATAGTACTGGACTCATTTAATCTACCTTGAAGGGTAACCATGTATCGTTTATTATGCTCCCCAATATCACTGGTTTTGTGTTATTAATTTCGTTTCTATAATTACGTATTGGGGCATCAATGCCTTTATCTAATAGCTCTTCCACATCAGGTGAGGAAGTACGATTATTGTAATCTTCTACTATTTTTCTGTAGATTGAAATATTAAATAACTCAAATGGTGCAGGGAATAGGTATATATCGGCATGGTCGCCCACTAGAATTGGGATTAGTGCAGAAAGTTTGGGCCACCATGTCCTAATTAATATATTAACTTTAGGTACTTCGAATCCGTAATACGCCTCAACCAAAGACTCTCTTTCTTTATTGTAGTTTTCGAGATTCTCTATTTTTAGAGCGAATTTCCCGTGCATCTTCACGAAAAGAGTATTATACTCATAGAGTGGATCGTAAGCTGCCATTAATATTAAATGATTTTTATTAAAATTTTGGGTTAATTTTTCTACTTTTTGTATCTCTAGTCTTAAACCCTCTGGATCTTCAGATGAATTACAGAATAATTCTAGATCTCCTATGAACTTAACCTTAATTTCGTTACTTTTAAAAAAGTCTATCCAGATGTCTCCAAAAAAATGCGGCACTAGTTTGGTTATAGTTCTAACGGAGCTATCTCTCTTGACACAGTTTTCTCTACCGATAAGATTAACAGTTAGATATGGTACCTTTAGTTCATTAAAGGTCATTTTCATTAGTTTTTCTAATGCCTCTGCGCCATTGTAGTAAGCATGATAATCCAAATTATCGTTGCTACTAGCTAAATTTTCCATTATCGCATAATTTCTGTTGCCGTCCATCAAAAAGCATATGTGCTTCAGTTCTGTTGAGGTACCCATCTATACCACCTACATTATGCTTTCTGCGGGTTTAACTATTAACCCCTCTTTCCCGATGTCGACATTATGGACATATTGGCTGTGGTCAGTATCTCTCATTTTTATTATTGACAGGGTCCTAAAATGCTTTGCTCCTATCAGTTCATTGTGCATCTGGATTATCCCATCGCAGGCGTATTCACTCACGCCGTCCATTGTAATCTGGCCCTCTTCCGTGCCCCCGAAGCTTATTATCAGGTTTGTTGTTCCGAGGGACTTTAACTCTTCTAGCACTAGCGACACCATCCTCTTGTCCGAGTTCCCAGTATAGAATACCTTCCCCACGTCAGGTTGGTCAGAGGCCGCGCCCTCGCCCATGGATACTGATGAGGCCACGTTGCCGGCGTATCCCAGCGGTATTGTGAAAAGGTCTATGTTTATCGAGAACGCCGCAAGGCTGTCAAATACCAGCCTCTTTGCATTGATCTGGCTCTTCACCTTCTCAATCATCTCAAAGATATTGAGCTTGTTCTTGTCAAGCGGAACCCTAAGGAAGAATATCTTCCCCTGCTTCTCAAGCCCCTCAATGTCCATGCCGAACTGCCTAGCCTGCTCTTTGAGCAGAGAGATCGCAGAATCCATCGAGATGTAGAGGCCGTTTTCGCCATTCATTGCCCCGCTATATAAGTAGCTGAGCGCAAAGATTGATTTTCCAGTACCAGGAGAGCCTGTCAGCAGGATGTTTGTACCCTTAGGTAGACCCCCCTCTACCAGAGTGTCAAACCCGTTTACGCCGGTTGCTATCCTTTCCATACCGCTCTCTTTTGATTTATGGATATACTTATCAGCGGCATAAGAACCTTGCGCTCCTCGCGCCTCTGTCTTGTCCCCCTCCTCGCCTGAGAGCATAGAAAGTGCCCTAGCATCTGATACCATAACTTCCCCACCCGAGAATACCATATGCTTTGCGTGGTATAAAAAGGATTAATGGAAGTGGCACACCTGCCATGTCCTGAAGAATAGCCTTAAATATGACCAGATCATGGGATTTGCAGGCTGCTTGGGGGCGTTTTGAGAAAATGTGGAGGCAGCGCACGAGATTGGGTTGGGATGTTTGGGATTGGGAAGAACATCTTAAGTAGATTTCATGCGCTGCCTTCTGAATAAGCATTATCCCATTTCTGATTTAAATACCATTCATTATCATGCATTATTAACACAAATATCTGTTATTTCGGTACTATTCCCCTCGAAAGATGCTCTTTGCAAAGCCTTCCAAGAACTGCTCTCCTTCCTTCTCGGGACCTATTGTAAAGAGTACAAGTTCCCCGTGCCTTGCATCGACTATGTTCCTGGCAAAGCCTGCCTCCTTTGCTATCCTTGGCTCGCTACTTATAAGTAGCCTTGATTTTTGCCCCTTCGTTTGCAGCCCTGTTGCTGCCCCTGCAACCTTTGCCGCCCTCTTCGCATGCCTTTGGTCGATTTTCAGGGCAAGCACCCTGCTGCCACTTCTTATCGAGCTTGAGACGCCAAGAGAGGCCGTGTCGGCGAAGATCCCCGTAACATCAAAGATTACGTAATTTTGCATGCCGCTGGTAGCAGTGCTGAGGGTGCCGCCCACCTTGTCAAATTGCTGGAGCACAACCCCGGCAGCTACCAGCAGGGCAGCCGCAAGGTAATATGCGTGTATCTGCTCGCCGAGCATAAAGAAGGCGAAGAGGAAGGTTAGGAACGGGGTTATGAAGTAGAGGTTTGTCATAAGGGTGGTCTTGAGCACAGAGAGTGCCTTGTAGTACATCCAGGCGTATATCACGCTGCTGATTATGCCGATGTATAGCAGCGCTGCTATCGCAGGATATGGCAGTGGTGCAAGGGTCGCACCTGTTGCTACAAAGGCGATAGCAAAGATTATTAACGCAAAGAAGTTGTAGAAGAAGATGCCGCTCAGGGTGTCGTATACATACCGCTTTGCGAGTGTCACTCCCACAGAGACGCCAAGTGATGCCATTAGTGCAAGCAGGATCCCTACTGCGTCAGGCGAAGTTAGCGAGAGTGATGTGCCCCAGGCCAGAGCCACGCAGATTCCTGCAAATCCCAGGAGCAGCGCTGCGATTTGGTGGGTGCTTACCCGCTCCTTTAGTATTAAGGGTATGAGGAGCAGCATGAGCAGTGGATAGGTGTTGAATATCACCGATGAGATAGATGCTGTTGTGAAGCGCACTGAGTACATCAGCGAGAGGTCTACAAGCCCGTAGTTTGCAACGCCTATGATCGCCATTATGCCAAGCAGCTTCCTGTTTGCTATCACCTCCCTTGTGCTGCGCCACCTCCCTGCCGCAAGCAGCAAGAGCAGGGCTGCAGCTGTTGTGGATAGGTAGCTTAAAAAGAAGAATTCTATTGGATTGACGGTTGTGGTGAACTTGAATACTATGGTCACAAGTGAGGAGAGGAATATTCCTACGACAACATAGGCGTTAGCGCCTGCCCTAGTCACCATGATTCTGCTTGGCTTGCAGGTAATTTAAACTGTTCTAAAAGTGACATTTTTATATCCTTTATTGTTATTTTGGGATATGCAGGCAATACCCTACGAATTCCACAGCGCCTTCAACGATGACTACAACCTTGTGACAAGAAAGATCCTTCGTATGCTCTCGGAGAACTCCAGGATGCACATCTCCGAGATCTCTGATGCGATCGGTCTGTCTCGAAGGAGCATAAGGGAGAGAATCATTAGGATGGAAAAGGAGCTGGGCGTGAGATACACTGTGGAGTTTGATGAGGAGGCACTTGGCCTAACCAGCCCGCACCTGACCCTCATTCAGTTCAAGAAGAAGCCCGACTACGGCACAATTTCCGCACAGCTATCCAGGTCTTATGTCCCGCAGCTAGCAGCCTCGCTAAAGGGCCCGGAGAGCATGTTCATGTACTCTGTTGCTGCCTCAAGCAGGGACTATGTCCACTGGGACAACGCGATGACAATTGCGCTCTCGCCATACGGGGCGAAATGGCACACCTCTGAGCTTGTCCACAAACAGCTGGGCTTCTTCCCGCTGCGCAGCGAGGTGCTAGATCGGCTAAAGATAGAGCCAAAGCACAAAGAGATGCTAAAGCTGCTAAATAGCAACGCGAGAATCTCTTTCCAGGAGTTCGCGGCAAGGCTTGGAACCCACTTCAACACAGTTGCCTACAACTTCAACAAGCTCCTAAAGGAGGGATACATCAGGCGTTTCACCATTGCCTTTGATAGGCCAAAGGATGTGACTCTTGCCGCCTTCTTTGCAAAGTACACCCCGCTCGAGGGGTTCGAGAGGCATGCACTCAAGGTGAGGAGGGCTTTCCAGGCTGATGACGAGAACTCTCTGGTAAGCAGGTACATAGTCTGCGCGCCGCTAATAGGCAGCTACGACCACTTCGGGATAGGCGCGTTCGACAGCTTCGGCTCGGCCTACAAACACATATCATCCTACCACAGGCAGGTGCTAGGAGACCACCTTGGAGAGATCTCGTGCAGGGAAGTTGACAGGGTTCTGCTCGGCAGCCTGCCGATAAGAAGCATCGACACAAAGAGGGATTACAAGACGATAGAGTGGACTTCTGATATAAAATGAGCCGACTCCTTGATTGTTTATTATTGAGAGAGGATCTGTTTGAGGTTATTTAGGCTTTCAACGGCTTTCTCCCTTGGCCTGACTTCTATGCAGTAGTCTAGAACATCCACGCCATCAAGCAGTTCCAAATAATGCTTGAAGTCGACCAAACCTGGCTGTATGACCCTATGCGCCAAGCCATTGGCAAGGCTGTGGAGGTGAACCTGCCTGACCTTCTCAATGTTTCTCGAAAAGAACGCCTCTATCTCAGGCTTGACACTCAGATCAGTTTTGTTGTACATTTTCTCAAGATCCCAGCAGAGGCCCAAATTGGTATCGTTCAGGTAATCCTGCAGCGTCTCTGTGAGCATGGGCGTCCAGTCTAGGTTCTCTATGCATATCTGCACCTTCCCTGAGGAGAGTTCGAGCAGCCTGTCAAGGTTCCTTTCAAGGATTGTGCGATACAGCACCCTGTCTGGTTCTGGAAGCTCCTGGATGGGCACAGTATCGGTTTTAAACGTTGAGACCTTGCCCGGATGGATCGTTATTATCTTGGCGCCCACGTTCAGAGCAAAGCCAATCAGATCGGAATAGTATGAAATGATGCCCCTGTCCGTTCTAGAGTAAGGGAACAGCAGCGAGCCTTGGTCTGGACCATGCAGGTTTATCCTTATGCCAAGGCGCCTGCTCAGTCCACGGATATCAGAGATGTCCGAGTCGCTAAGGGACTCAAAGCCAAGATGGAGCGCATCAGTTGCAACTTGGATCCCCGAGAAGCCGTTATCAGAGGCAAACTGTATTGCACTTGCAATCGAATCATCGTAGATCACATGGTAGCTCATGCGGCCCAAAATCTTGCCGAGGTTCATGCCTAAACCTCTCGCTGAACATATTTTAAGCAGATGCTCGGATGCAAATGCTTTCACAAAGTTATATAAACCAAGTCCGATAATAGGATATTGCTAATCCAAAGTGGTAACCATGATAACTGGAGTGAGGATAAACAAGGTAGAAGCGGAAAGGTACAGTGAGGAGATGATCACGAACATGAAGTTCAACATCAACTTCGACAACGTGAAGGTTGAGCAAGACAACGTCACTGTAGAGTACACTTTCCTTGCAGATTACGAGGGAGGAGACCCTGCTAAGGCAAAGCAGGTGGGCCAGCTCAAGATAATCGGCACAATACTCTCAAAGGAGAGCAAGAAGGAGGCCGATGACATAGCAACCGTCTGGAAGAGCAAGAAGACCCTACCAATAGCATTCGCAGAGAACGTGATAAACCTTCTCAACTTCGAGTGCGGGGCAAGGGGAACGCTGCTTGCATCATCCATTGGACTGCTCGCGCCTCTGCCGCTCTCAAAGGCAAAGCTTCAGGAAACGCCTTCGGGCCAGAGCGCATAAGCACTCTTATGGAAGCCCGCGAGTCTACTCTTGGGCTTTTAATTTCTTTTTTCCATAATACTCTTAGAGGATGGTATGGAGCTTAAATGATCCCTTGCACCAAAGAGATTAATTATTGGCGTGTTTAGAGTTCTATTTTGCACTTTGGAGTGTAGAGATAATGGCAAATTGCAGTGCTTATAGATATTTTGCCTGCAATTCTCCATATCTTATCTTTTATTGCTGCCATATCACGCTGCTTTCTTGAACTTAGGGCCACTACAAAGCCGTATTCGCCGCTTGTGAGAAGAACGTGCCTCACGCCTTTGCACATGGCAATGGACCTTGCGATCCTATCAGAATCTGCAAGGCACCTTGGCTTGAGGAAGAGAATGCCTCTTTGTCACACCTGCATGCAAACACCCAATCAGCAGTACTTTATGTGCCAGAGATAATCCACTGGATCAACATATTCCACCCCACACTTCCAGCAAAGGTATGTTTTCCTGATTTCCTTTGCATGCTTTCCATGCACAAACCGCTCGAAATATTGTCCTAGTTTCATTTTTCCACCTATCTCTCGTATTTCCTAAGTATCTGCTCAATCTCAAGGAGCAGCGCCTGCACTCTGTCAAAATCAGAGTAATTTATAAATGAGAAAAGCTTCTGCAACTTGAACTTGAGCTGCGCGATGTCAGAAAGTCGCCTGTGTAGATATGGGACATAATTCATTTTACCAACGATGGGGTTATTGGTGGGGCTAGGTTGAGAGGGTGTATTTCCAGATCTTGCCTAGTATTTGGGAGAGGGAAGTTGGCAGAGAATCTGGCACTGACTTAGGAAAATAGTTCGTTGATGTGTTAATCCCTGCTTTCACAACCACAGCCCCACCTGTAGATTGTTTGTGAATTTCATGATTTATATATGATTCTAAATTTTAGTATTTATTTGTAAATTTCTGCGTTTTTATAAATGTGATTCCCATTTCACGACGTTGTAATTGTTTTTAATGTCAAGATTCCTGAATGGTAGTAAGCCTTTGAGTGGACTTATTATCCGTGCGTGCACAGCAGAATAGCTCTCAGTTTTGTAGATTTTTTGGCGGAATTCTATAGTATTTTCAAGTGCCTCTTCCTGTGAGCCGAAAAGTGCAACGGTGAAATTGCCGAAGCTTCCGGAAAGGTTCGCAGATATTTGAAAGGTATTAAGAAGGGGCATATCTTCATCTATCATCATTGTGAGCTTCCTCTCCTGTGCAGCTTTTTCCTCAAAGTTTGAGGTATACCTTGTCCACTGCTCAAAGAATGCTATCGCATAGGAATTGGGTGGCTTTTGTACAGCTATGGTAAATCTCTTTATTATTCCACTCTTCACGAGCCTGAAAAGCTTGTACCTAACGGTGCTTTCGCCAGTCTTAAGCTGTTTTGCAAGATCATTGAAACCCAGCCTAGAATTCGAATTGAGCAACTTCAGAAGTTCTATATCGCCTTTCTTCATTTTGATGCTTATTTCATCAAAAAGAGTCTCGGGTGCCGGGATGTAGCCAAAACTGAGATATGGAAGGACTGACGACCTGACCTCTACACCGTACTCTGAAAGTTTCTGAGTAAGTAGAAATTCCCAGAGCATGTATTTCATAGGGTCGCTTTCTACAACAAAAATTACCAGATCGAATTGTCCGGAGGTAAGATATGCAGAATCTACAGTGTGTTCATTTTTCAAAAGCTCCTTTACCCATTCTCTGGGGGGCTTTTTTGAGAACTTTATCATAAGCACATGTCTTTGTAGGAATCCAAGCCTCGCAAAATCGAGTTCCAAGACGAACTTTATGTCAAGTTTTTCTATAAGCTTGTTTATAATTTTGCTAACAGTTACATAGGAACATCCCGCCAGCTTCGACATTCCAGAGAGACTTGCTCTTGAATCGTTGCTCAATTCTCTGAGAATAATCTTTTCCCTGAGACTGAAAAGTTCCATGGTACCATTGCATCGCCAAGATTTATATTGTTATATTTCCGCAAAATAATGTAAATAAATTATGCATTTTAAAAATGGCTAAAAAGCCTTAATCTAATGTTAAATTAGAGAGCATGAAGGAAATGCACAAGGGAGGTCTGGTACTCCTATTTGTAATGCTGCAGTCGGCGATAGTGACAATATTGCTAGATATTGGGGGCAGCAACATAGGGGTGGTAACATTCCTCTTCTATGCAAATCTTGCCGGAGCGCTAACAATGCTCCTAATAATGTATTCTCAAGACAAGTGCAGGGAATTTCTTTCGATATTCAAGAAACGTGAAAATCTGTTGCTTCTGGTAGCAATGGCATTTATAATAGCAGTTGTAGCAGAGTTGCTACTTGTGGTTGGTACAATCCAGACAACACCCAGTATCTCTGGGATCCTATATCGTTTATATCCGATATTTATCGCTTTGTTTGCCCCGATAGTAATGCGGCAAAAGGTAAGTGTGCGGCAATACGCCTCGCTGGTTCTTGGTTTTGCAGGGGTATATGTAATCTTGTCAAATGGCTCGTTATTGACACTTAATATATCTGAAGTGCCTGCGATATTGATGCTCGTGGGATCGGCCATCGCCACTGCGATACCTACACTCATGGTAAGGAAACTCAACGTTAGCTCATCGGTCTTCATGGCACTGTCTACCATAATTGCTGTAATCGTGTTTTTGCCAGCAATTTTTACCCTACATGAAAATCTCTTTCCTACACTTTCCATTTCAACGCTTGCCTCGATAATTTTCATAGGAGTGATTGAATTCGGGATTGGTGGCGTATTTTACTACTATTCCTACAAGCGCTTTAATACATCGCTTACAGGTGCTGCAATGATGAGTACCCCATTCCTTACAGTAATAATGTCCTACCTAATTCTCGGTACACCTATGCAGCCGTATTACTTCTTGGCCGCAGGGTTACTTGCAACTGGTGTAATAATGCAAAATGGGGAATTTCTTAGCGCACCGGAAAGAAGAAAAGTGGGCATAAAACTGAAAAATACACAGATATTTGACGTGACGAGCGCTTTTATTAGCAATAAAAGTCCTGTCATTAAAGATTTTGTATCTGGAAACAATCGTGCCCTCGCAATAAAATTAGAAGGAGGCGAGATCAGAAAGTTTTGGGAACAGGAAACCAAACCTATGGAGAAGGCAATATTCTTCATGCACACTAAGCCCTATCCAGATATTGAAGGAGAAGAGATTGATTTCTTAATAGAGGTTTTAGACCTTCAAGAGGGACGTGTGGCTCTGGTAGGTATGGGAGATCCTGAAACTGTTGAGAGGGCTCTTCAGGACTTTAAAAGGATGCAAGAGCAGGCTGGGAAGACGGCCTAGTGCACTATCCCTTTAGTTCTTTTTCAACATATAGGTTAGTCTAAGGTTTGTAAATGGAGCTTAGAGGGACGATAATAGATGCCGACTTCTCGGGAAAGGAGGCAGGAGGATCCATTCGCATCACTCTAAAGTCCCAAGACAAATCCTACCAGCTCTTTGACCCGAACTTCCGCCCGTATTTTTACATTGTGCCAAGCAGTCCAAAGATTGGAAAGGAGGCACTGCTCACCGTCACGATAGCCGGGGAGGAAGGCGAGGAGATTAAGGCAAGGGAGGTTCTTGAGGAGCGCAGACTGGTTTGGGGAAAGGACTTGCGGGTCTTCAAGATATATTTGGACAACCCCAGAAGCGTGCCGAAGCTTAGTAGGGCACTCGAGGAGTTTGGAACCTGCTACGAGAATGACATAGTCTTCTGGAAGAGGTATCTAATAGATAAGAATGTGCCTCCAATGAGCTCTGCGACTGTCCAGATTCACGATGAGGGTGGCAGGCTTGTTATAGATCACATCAGTTCAGGAGGCTCTGCCACAAGCGAGCAGCTTAGCTGCATCTGCTTTGACATCGAGACCTACAACCCTCTTGGCATACCAAACCGGGACAAGGATCCTGTGATCATGATAAGCTATACTGACGGGATCGAGTACAAGGTGCTCACCACCAAGAAGATAAACCGCGAGTTTGTGAGGGTGTTTGAGAATGAGAAGGAGATGATAAAAGGATTCGTAGATGTTGTGAGGCGGATAGACCCAGATGTGATCTCTGGCTACAACTCCTCGAACTTCGACCTTCCATATCTGATGAAGCGTGCCGAGAAGCTTGGCCTTGAGTTTGCGATCGGCAGGCAGGAAGGAGAAATACCAAAGATTGAGCACCACGGGCTTGTGGAGGCAGTGAGAATTCCGGGAAGGGCGCATGTAGATCTGTATCATGTAGCCAAGTTCGTCTCCGTTGTGGGAGCTTCGGAGAAGGTCATCAAGGTGAACAGCTTCAAGCTCTATGAGGTATACCACGCTGTCACAGGCAAGGACAAGAAGATGGTGGACAAGCCAGATATCTGGAAGCTCTGGGACAGGGGAGGAGAGGAGCTTGAGGAGCTAACAGACTACTCGCTTGCAGACTCTCTAACTCTCAAGGAGCTCTACGATTTCTTCATGCCGCTTGAGATCGAGATGAGCAAGGTGAGCGGCACAACGCTTGGGGAGGCGAGCCTCTCCACCACGAGCCAGCTGGTGGAGTTCATGCTGATGAGGTACGCGCAGCTCCACGGGCAAATGATACCAAACAAGCCTGGGGACGGGCAGATAGGCGAGAGGATGGCAAACCCATACGAGGGCGCTTATGTCAAGACCCCGGATGCTGGGATCTACGAGAACATCGTGGTGCTTGACTTCAGGGGGCTGTACCCTTCGATAATAATCGCGCACAACATAGACCCCTCCACACTGTGCACTGATTGCACTGACTTTTTCGAGGCGCCAAACGGCGCGAAGTTCACAAAGCAGATGACAGGCATAATGCCTCTTGTGTTAAAGCTGCTCATAGACGAGAGGGCGGAGGCAAAGAGGGCTTACAAGAAAGACCCTGATAACAAGGAGCTGAGCGCAAGGTCAACTGCACTCAAGGTGCTTGCAAACGCATTCTACGGGTATTTGGGCTATGCAAGGTCGCGATGGTACTCAAGGGAGAGCGCATCTGCAGTGACCGCATATGCCAGGTTCTTCATAACACAGACTATCGAAAAGGCAGAGGCGCAAGGATTTAAGGTCCTATACAGCGACACCGATTCAATTTTCCTTGTCATGGAGAAGAAGACCAAGGAGGACGCAGACAAGTTTCTAAAGAGTGTGAACGCTGCGCTGCCAAACACCATGGAGCTTGAGCTCGAGGACTTCTACACCCGCGGGGTGTTTGTAGGCAAGAGGGGAAGCGAGGGCGGTGCGAAGAAGAAGTATGCACTCATGTCCGAATCCGGAAGGATAAAGATAAAGGGCTTTGAGCTTGTGAGAAGGGACTGGTCCAAGATCGCAAGGGACACGCAGCGCGCTGTGCTCGAGGCGATACTTAAGGAGGGAAGCAAGGAGAAGGCTGTAGGGATTGTGAAGGATGTTGTGGAGAGGCTCAAGAGCGGAAAGGTGGAGTTAAAGGAACTGGTTATGAACACGCAGCTCAGAAAAGGAATAGGAAACTACGACATAAAGTCCCCCGAGCTGGCAGCCGCAAGGAAGGCTGTGGAGAAGGGCATAAGAAAAAAGAGCGAGCTTGTGGGTACAACGATTGGTTATGTGATAACAAGGCACGGAAGCAGCATCTCAGAAAAAGCGGAGATACTAGAGCTTGCGGATGACTACGATCCGGATTATTACATAGATCACCAGATAATACCGTCTACACTTAAAATACTCAAGGAGCTAGGATATAATGCTGACGAGCTGCGAATGAAGGGCTCTCAGAAGAAGCTTGGCAGGTGATTTGCTGTGAAGATTCTCTTCGTGTGCAAAGGGAATATTGGGAGGAGCCAGATGGCAGAGGCGTTCTTTGCAAGCATGTCAAAACACAATAGTGCAAGCAGCGCAGGGACAAACTCTAGGGAGGACGGCGTGGAGGGAAGTAGGCTTGGCTCTGGGAGATGGAATACTCCTGATGCGATGAGAGAAATCGGACTTGACGTGTCGGATAAGGCCTCAAAACAGCTTACTCCAAGGATGGTGGAGGAAGCAGACAAGGTCATAGTGATAATGATTGCTGAGGAGAGCACAAGGCTACTGCCAGAGTATGTGAGGCGCTCTGGCAAAGTTGAGCAGTGGGAGATAGAAGATGCGAAGAACAACAAGGAGCTGACTTTTGCGGTGAGGGACACCATCAAGAAGCGCGTTGAGAAGCTGGTCCTCCAAATTGGTTGATTGGATGAAGATGGGCAGAGTATTTATTATTCACGGTTCCTTTAGCAAGCTTGAGGACACCTGGATACCATGGCTCAGGCGAAAGCTGCAGGCCGAGAAGATTAAGGTGGCAGTTCCCAACTTCCCTCTTGCCGAGGGACTCTCGCTCTACGCATGGCTTGAAGCCTTCAGGGAGTACAGGGAGATGGTGGACAGGGATGCGGTAATGGTGGGGCACGGGCTTGGCTCGACCTTCATACTAAGGTACCTTGAGCATTCTGATGATCAGCTTTCCGCTGCTTTTCTAACGGCACCTTTCTTCGGGGAGCTGGGGGACAACCAGGTAGACAAGGCGAACAAGACCTTTGTTGAAAAAGAGTTCGACTGGAAGAAGATAAAGAGGCGCTGTACCAAGTTCTATGTTTACGGTTCTGACGACGACCCTTATGTACCTCTAGAACAGGAGGAGCAGATATCAGATTGCCTTGATGCGACCCTTAGGATACTTCCCGGTGCTGGGCATATGAACAAGGCATCTGGTTATACAAAGTTTGACGACCTATTTAAGGACATAAAGAATTTTCATAAGTGAGGCAATGGAGAACCAAGAGAGGATGGAACAGATTGGGGGGGATACATTTGAGATAATAAATCAGGCAAGGCAGATGGTAAAACCAGGAGTAAGGATGATTGAGGTTGCGAGGAAGGTTGAGGAGCTGATCTTAAAGAAGGAGCTCCAATGCGCCTTTCCGATAAACCTATCAGTAAACGAGCGTGCGGCGCACTACACGCCCAGCTTTGACGACCAGACCATCTTTTCAGAAAAAGATGTCGTAAAGGTCGACATAGGCTTGAGGGAGCAGGACATGCTCACTGATTGTGCGGTTACGGTTGACCTTTCCGGGAACCATTCAAAGCTGATGGAGGCGACGCAGGAGGCTCTGGAGGCTGCGATAAGTTCTGTGCGCGAGGGTAGAAGGGTGTGCGATATCGGAAAGGAGGTCGAGAAGGTGACTAAGAGACACGGTGTGCTGCCGATTCGCAACCTGGGGGGACATGGAATAGGGGAAGGTGAGCTTCATGCCAATTATTTCATCCCAAACTTTGATAACGGGGACGTTACAGAGCTCCGGGAGGGTGACATGATAGCAGTTGAGGTTTTCCTCACTGATGGAAAGGGAGAGGTTGAGGACGGGGAGTACAACCAGATATTTCGAAAGTTCCCGGGGGTGAGCGCACGAGAGCGAGACAAGCGAGAGGTTTCAGATTACA
The DNA here is from genome assembly GCA_028867435.1 of Microcaldota archaeon. Lineage (GTDB taxonomy): Archaea > Micrarchaeota > Micrarchaeia > Micrarchaeales > CABMGC01 > JAGWGI01. The sequence goes on from JAGWGI010000011.1 coordinate 22,186, forward strand.
TTGACGAAAACTACAGAACTTACCCGTTTGCACTCAGGTGGCTTGTGGAGAAGTTCGGCTCAGAGTTTAGGGCCAGGGCCACGCTAAACGAGCTTGCAAGGCAGGATGCGCTCGAATCATTCCCCGTGCTTGTGGAAAAGGGAAGAGGCACTGTGGTGCAGTTTGAGAAGAGCGTGATAGTGGAGAAGGAGGGTTGCAGGATAATCACGCAGGAGTAGCAGTTTCCTCGTCGTCTAGATCTCTTGTCATGTACTCGATCTGGTCTCCTGCTTCTATCGCCCCCATCTTCTTGTAGTTACTAAATGCGTCGTATGAAAGGAACTCTTTGAGCTTTAAGCTGAGGTTTTCATACCCGTCATACGCATAGATGCCAAGATAGAAAATTACCTTCTCAAGAACCGGCATGTAGTCTTTTCCTGCCAGCTCGTGTGCATCATTGATTACTGAAGCCACGTGTTGATCAGAAAAAAATCCGTATATGCTCCTTGTACCTTCGATCCATTTAGCAAGTTTTTCCCCGATTAAATTGAATGCCTCCTTTCCGACCACTTCGTATATCACTGCCCGTATTGCAGTATTGTAAGGTTTTAGGGCGCCAAGAATACCCTCCCTGAGCATTATTTGCAGGTAGTATGTGGCACTGTCCCAGCTATCGTCATTGATGTAGCGCTTTAGCTGCTCAAGAACTTTCTTGTCCTTTTCAGTCCTTACTGTGTTTGCCAGCAGTTCCCTGAGAGACTCTTTTGTGACGCCGTTCAGCTTGTCTAAATCGCTTATCTTGAACTTGTTAACTAGCGCAGACGCATCGATTGACGCCTTGGTTATTTTTCTATTAGGGCCTGGCACGTAAACACCTTGGATTTAGGATGGATTCAAGCCTTTGCCTTCACTTTTGATTTCAGGTATGGAGGTATTGCTACAGTGTGCTTGATGTATTCATTGCGATCTCTCGAGGTCATCTTTAGCGTAAGCTCTTCGTTGAAAACCTTGAGCTCTGCCACACAACCTATTCCCAGGTGTTTGGAGGCGATATCCTTGATCTCAAAACCAGCAAAAGTGCTCTCGCGCTCGAATGTCCAGGAGTCTATCATGTTGTTCTGGCTCCACTCCTTTGTTGGCCTGATCTTAAACAGGTCTACACCGTGTACATCGTATCCGCTTTTTGCGTTGGTGTAGCCGTACACAAACCCTACAAGCGCCACGGGGTTGTCTTTTGCGAAATCATATTGCTTATTGAAAAGGTCTAGGATGAATTTAAAGTAATCCCTGGACGTATCTGCCCTGTGCTCTTGCTCGAGTCCTTGGAAGTAAAAAAAGGAGTCTAGAGTGTAGAGCTTTGTCGGAACTCCATTGTAGCTTATTAGCTCGGAGAGTGCTACTCCTGGACCTTCGTATTGATATTCCACAGTATAATACTCTTTTCCACCTTTAAAAGTGTTATTGTATGACCGTTTATTTCGCAAAAGTGGTGCAGGAACTGCTGCCTGGCAAGGTGGCCCTAGGGCCGTTTGAGGCTCCCTAGGTCCCTCTTTAGAGATCTGTTCACGGCAGGATTCACCCCGGAACTGCCTTGGTTGGGCCTTCGCTTCTTATACATTCAGCCGCACCTGCTGTATCCGCACGCCTTGCAGTCCTCGCATCCGCTCTCGCTAACCAGCATGTGCTCATGGCACTTTGGACAGTCCCCTAGACCGATTAGCTTCTCCTCACTCTCCTTGCGCGCAGGGCCAAGAGTTGCGTTCTTGTCTATCACTGCCTGATGCGCGCCTGTGGTCACTGCCTCGAGCGCCTTTGCTACCGCGTCAGGCATGCTGAGCAACTGCACACCGTGGTCCCATGTGGGTGTGCGCCCTTGTATGCCCTTTAGGCTCCTTATCACGTCCTTCACATCCCCGCCCTTCTGGAAGTACAGGCTTGCAAGCCTTCCTATCGCTTCGCTGTAACTCTTGTCATCGCTGCCAGTCCTTCCCATGTTCACGAAGACCTCCTTTGGCCCTGTGCTGTCGGTGTTTATCGTTATGTAGATCGAGCCTTGGGGCAGCCTGTATGTCAAGGTGTCTCCTGTCATAGACTTGGGCCTTGTCCATTCCTTATCTTCTGCGACGGCTCCGGACTTCTCGTTCTCCTTCTGCTTCTCTTCGGTTATGAGTATGCCCTCTCGCGATCCTTCCCTGTAGACGGTTATGCCCTTGCACCCAACCTTCCATGCCTGCATGTAGATTCTCTCCACGTCTTCTACAGTGGACTTCTCATCAATGTTGACTGTTGAGGAGATTGCGCTGTCTATGTGCTTTTGAACGGTTCCCTGCATCCTCACCCTGAACTCAGGTTTTATCTTGTGGGCAGGCACGAAGAATTCTGGAAGGTCCTTCTCTTCTGCGACCCTGAACTTCTCCATATACTCCCTCACCACAGGATGATATACCTTGAAGAACTCCTGAGATAGTGACTCTGATCTTCTTGTGTAGCTGAAGGCAAACACTGGCTCAATGCCGTTGGTGGTTCCGGCCATGACAGACCCTCCTGTTGGAGGCACTGTGAGTATTGCCACGTTCCTAAGGCCGTACTCCTTTATCTTCTTTCTAAGCTCGTCGTTTAAGCCCTGTACAAACGGCCTTGAGAGGTGCTTGTCTGCATCAAATCCGGGGAACGGCCCCCTTTCCTTTGCAAGCTCTATGCTCTCATCGTATGCTGTGGTCTTTATCCGCTCAAAGAGCTCGTCCACGAACTTGAGAGCCTCTTCGCTATCGTACTTTATGCGCATCTTGGAGAGCATGTCTGAGAGCCCGATAACACCCAGCCCAACTCTCCTGCTCCTTGCGCAGCCCTCAGCCTGCTCAGGCAGAGGGTGCCTGTCGTTGTTGTATAAAAGCGTGTCGTCTAGGAACCTGACCCCGTACCTTACAGTCATCTCCAGCATTCCCCAGTCAACTGCCGCATTCTCTGTGAATGGCGAGTTGACCATGGTGTTTAGGTTGAGATGCCCAAGATTGCATACCCCATATGGCTCAAGTGGTTGCTCGCTGCATGGGTTGGTGGTTATCACATTCATTCCGTTGTACTCGCTTGGCGAGCCCCTTACCACGTTGTCCCAAAATATAAGGCCTGGCTCTGCCCAGTCCCTTGCGCTTGTGACCAGCTCTTTCCACAGCTCCCTCGCCCTTACCTTCTTCTCCATCCTGCCAAGCTTTGGGCTCTCGTACCATAAAGTGAAGTCCTTGTCCTGCTCTACAGCGTGCATGAACTCGTCAGTTACCCTTACGCTGATGTTAGCATATCTTACGTTCTTTATGTTCCTTTTTACCTTGATGAATTCCAAAACATCCGGATGGTCTACCAGAATTGTTATCATTAGCGCTCCGCGCCTGCCTGCCTGGCCTATCGAGTGGGTGGTCTCGCTCATTATCTCCATGAAGGAGACTGCGCCTGATGAGGTCAGAGCTGCGTTATTAACCCTTGCGCCCCTTGGCCTTAGAATGCTGATGTCTGTTCCCACCCCGCCGCCGTAGCTATAGGTCCTTGCGGCCTCCTTGCACCAATCGAAGATCGCCTCTATAGTATCTGCCTTGACTGGTATGACATAGCAGTTTAGCATTGTTGCCTTGTAGTTCTTCTGTCCTGCGCCAAAGAGGATCCTTCCGCCAGGCATGAACTTGAATCCTTCGAGCAGCCAGTAGAACTTCTCTCCCCACTCCTTTCTCTTTGTCTCGTCCGTCTCTGTGCTTGCAATAGCAGTTGATACCCTCCTCCACATCTCAGGCGGGGTCTTCTCAAGCTGCAGCCCCTGGGTATCTCGCAGCGTGTATCGCTCGTAGAACGCCCTTGCACGCAGTTCGTCCCTGTTGAAAAAGTCCAGGGTTTCCCTTGGAATTGTGACTTGTTCGAGTTGGTTTTCGTTTCCCATCTTATCCCCTAAGTATCATTCGTGCTGCTCCATCTGCTCACGCCTTTTGTTGAACATTCCTATTATCCTTGTGAACTCCGTGGTTGAGTTGAACTGGTTGTAAACGCTCGCAAACCTCACGTACGCCACGGCGTCTAGCTTGACCAGCTCTTTTATCACCATCTCCCCTATCCTCCTTGTAGTTATCTCCTTGACCCCCTTTGCGCGTATCTTACGGTCGATCTTGTTGGCAAGATCCTCTATGTCGTTTCTATTCACCGGGCGCTTCTCGCACGCTTTTAGCATGCCACCTAGTATCTTGTCCTTGTCATATGGCTGCCTAGTCCCGTCCTTCTTTATGACCACAAGGTCGACAAGCTCAGCCTTTTCGTAGGTGGTGAACCTCTTGCTGCAGGAGTTGCACAGTCTCCTTCTGCGCACGCTGTTTTCCTCCTCGACGTCTCTTGAATCAAGGACACGAATGTTAGAGGACAGACAAAAAGGGCAGCGCATAAAACCACTATATATGGTATACCACTCTTGTATAGAATACAAGATATTGTGGATTCCAGCTACTCATTGGCATATGGGTTTTATAAACCATTCGCAAGAATTAGTGGAATGGAATGGTATATTTTAGAGTTCCATAAATGATTTTCTGAAGGTAATGGAGAAGCGATGATTTTAGAGGGAAATAAAAATTAAGTGCGGTATTGCCCCGTTACAGTTAATGAGAAGTGTTGATTATGCCCGGCGCATTTTTGGGGTCACTCTTGGTTCCGCTCTGGCGATTTCACGGGCTCGGCTGATTAAAGTACTTCCGTACTCTTTGTGGACTTTTCCCATATAGGCCATGGTATGGTGGCAGTCGGGATCTTTCTCTAACAAGCCCTTTAATACTTTCAGGGCCTTTTCGTATTCCCCTGCCTCGACTAATTTTCTTGTTCCATGAGTCTTTTCTTCGATGCTTTTGGGACATGCCACTTTATCACACTATCAATTATGGTCGACCTTATATAAGTAAGTATTTAGATTTTCCTGCCGCAAAACAATAATTTCTTAAATCTTTTTATTATAAATACGTAATATGGATGCTTTGCACCTCAAGGACCGACGGATTCTATATCAGCTTGACCTTAACGCCCGCCAATCGGATAGCGAGATAGCAAAGAAGATAGGACTTAGCAGGGATGCGGTTAGCTATAGGATAAACAACCTTGTCAAGTGGGGCTACATAAAATACTTTGTCACGATAATAAACACCACCAAGCTTGGATATGATTGGTACAGGACGCTCTTTAGGTTCCAGAATCTCTCTGCTGAGAAAGAGACAGAAATTATCGACTATCTCGCAAAGCGCGTGACATACATTACAAGGGCAGAGGGACAGTGGGACTTTATAACCTCAGCATTCTTCAAGAATGTGTATGAGTATAGGGACTTTATCAGGGAGTTCGTTGGAAACTACAGTAATTATATAGAAAGGTCAGACGTCGCGATAATAACGCGTATGTGGAGCTACCACAGAAACTACCTGCTTGGCGAGAAAAGGGAGGAGTTAAATTACGAAGTAGTGGGATTTGATGAGCGGGTCCCTTACCAGCATGTGCAGATAGACGAAATAGATTATAAAATCCTTGTTGCATTAAGCAAGAACGGTAGGGCAAAGACCGTTGAAATTGCAAGACAGATAGGCTCCACAGAGATGGTTGTTAAGTATAGGATGAATAAACTGATTGAAAATGGCATAATACTTGCATTTAGGCCGATATTCGACGCCAGAAAGCTGGGCTACTTTTATTTCAAGGTTAACTTCTCCTTGCACAACATCTCGACAAAGAACAGGGAGAAGATCCTATCCTATATCCATCAGTATAACAACATTATCTACTCTATGGAACTGATAGGCGGATCTGACCTTGAGACGCATATAGAAGTCAAGAATACGGACGGATTATACAAATATATCGAAGACATGAGGAGGGAATTTGGGGGAATTATAAGAGATCACTGGTTCATGGAGTACAAGAAGGAGATAAAGTTTGAGTATCTTCCAGAGATGAATTTTGCACCGTCAACACGACTATCCTGAAAGTCTTAGTTGCGGTTTCCATTTATAATGTGGCTTTTGACGTGAATAGGGTCTTGTAGAAATCCCCTCATAAAATCTTCGACGATATAGATCCAAATATGAGAATGTGAAGAAAATTTATAGCCGAAACAAATAACGCGTTGCCATTTCTCTTCATGTGTCGGTATATATTGTAAGCAATATCCTTTAGCCGCT
>JAGWGI010000012.1 GCA_028867435.1 Microcaldota archaeon
ATTGTTTCACGTCGGTTACTGAACATCGGCGCCGGTTACGACCCGGCGCACACAGTAACCAATTGAGAAATCCTATTTTAACCAAGAAAAAGGTATCGTAGCGAAGCCACACCCCACCCTAAAGGGTGCGGATTACTGAAGATTTATCCGCTCGGGGACAGCCTCTTTTTGTTTATCCCCAAAGCCCTGCGCACCGACTCTATGTGCGATAAGGTTGAGTGGTTGCCGAAGAACTTGCATACGTCTTCTGGCTTCTTGTTCCTGTTGTCCTTTGCATCAAGCATTCTCCTAAAGTCGTGCTTGTCTTCTGAGAGGATGGAGATTATTTCCTTTGTGATTTCCATCTCACCCTTCTGCCTTGCCCTTGCCGCATCCTTCAGTGCGGCGACCGGGAATACTCTGGGCGACTCCGTAGTTTCGGCAGTGGCATAGCAGACGATGTGCATTGAGTTCCTGCGGAAAGAATTGAGCTTGTGCGAAAGTTCTATCCCGTCCTTTTTCATCAGGTTCACAACCAGCCTGACGCTTGGTGTCTTTCTCGATGCCACGGCAAAAAGCAGTAGCGGTTCTTCCATGCTGTTGGCATAGCCATCTATTATTTTTCTCTCTTTTTGGTAGTAAAGCGTGAATATCTGCAGGGCCTCCCTTTGCAGGGAAACATGCACCGGGGAGATTTTATGCCGGTTCTCGATGAGCATTTCTGCCCCGTTTTTCAGCGCGAATTCGACCTGATTCTTGTACCTGTCGCTTGTCGATAGGATGTGCAGCAGGACCATGGAATCATCGGTGGCCTTTGCATTGAAGTCTACGACAAGGTTGTAGAGCATGAAGTCAGCGACCTTATCGAGACCTTTGGCATATGCGTCGTACGTGAGTTTGACTATGGTTTCATTGTGCTGCTTGTCGGGTTTGGTTTTGTTTGCCTTCCCAGCGCCGTTGGCCTGATCGACTTTCAAGAGCAGGGACTCGGCAACAGTAGTATTCTTCGTGCTAATCGCGCGCCCTAACCCTTCAAAATCCAGTATCTGTTCCCCCATTAGCCGCACTTTCGCACTATTTTGCCAAGGGGAGTTTATTTTCTGGGAATAAAAACTTTTTGTCCTAATTTGTATGCCAAGTTCGGGCAATCAGAGGGCCACTGGCCTTCGTTCAAACAGCGCCAGAAGCGGGGTGAAGTCTTTGCCCTGGGCATCTATCTCCATCGTGTATTGGAACTCCCGCTTCTTGAAGACCTCATTCCCATTGACCTCTGGTATCTCCACGTTCCTCTGCAGCTTGAGTGTAAGTTTATCTTCGGTTATCCTGATTTTCTCCCTGAAAACAAGGGCACCAAGTGCACCAAGCTGCCTTTCGTCTAACTCTTGAACCCTTCGGTAATCTTCGTATTGCACCGGATTTTTTGCGCTTTTATAGGGGTAACTGTCTTCGTATCCTTCGCCATAGATTGCAATCTTTGGACTAGATAGCCTGCCCAGCGCGATCTTGAGCGCCGAGAGGCTCGGCCTCATGTCTCTTTCGTAATTTCTCTTCTCGCTGGAGAAGTGGGGCTTTGTAGCGATTATGGCCACGGTATGTTGTGCTGCTGGGCCCTCTATCATGAGAACGAGCTTCATCTTCGAGTTGTTTATATCGCGCTCATCGACCAAGAGCGAAGACCCGGAGATGTGCCTGTCCGCCACTTTTCTTTCGGTTAGGAAGTCTTTTTGGTACTTTGGCTCCCCGACTTTGAGTTCCATGATCAAACTAGCTTTTGTGGGCTTTAAATAGGTTGCCAAGGTGTTCGTTTGGAACGCAAAGTGCATCAAAAAGCGAGATTTTGTATCGAAAATTCAACACTGGAAGAACAGGTTTATAGGGAAGCGTTAATATACCTTATGAATTTATTAATGAGCGAGAAAATGCGACCGTCTAATCTTTACAGAATAACCAAGGTCAAGAAGATAATAGAGGTAGTGGCCTATGGTTCGCTTGTTCTAGACTTTGGGATAAGCGCGGTTACCCTCGTCTCGATAAACACGCACACGGCCAACCTCTCCAGCGTACTGCAGTTTCTCAACGTTGCCCTCACCGGAGTGATGGTGCTAACAGTGATACTTTTCCTAACCGTTGTCTTCCTCTCACAGTACGACAAGATAATCTACGGCTTCGAGAGGACTGGACTGAGTATAAGATACAGAAAGAGAAGGTAATTGCCCTACCAGTACCTTCCCATCCCCATCATCCCGCTGTGAGCGAATGCCCCAGCTATTCCTGCGGCTACTCCAGCCACAAGTAGCAATACGACAAGGATTGCCAAAAACGCGGTTGCCGCGATAGCTCCTGCAGCCTGCAGCCTTGTTATCTTCTGCTGCGAGGAAAGTGATATCACCAGCACCACTATGCCCCAGATGGTAGCGACCACCAGATAGAAGATGTTGAGCACTGGAACCAGGAGCATCCAGTAGAAGAGCATTGTGGGAAGGACCCCGAAGGTGATGGCCGTGAAGGTCTTATCGTAGTTGCCTTTGAAGACGTTTAGGAAGAACCTGCCCACGAGCTGGTAGATGAGCGAGTCTATCGCTATGCCTATTGGGACAAGTATCCAGAAGAAGAGTATAGCGGAGGCTATTATTGCAAGCGAACCGATGTATGGTATAAGTGTCGAGGCGAATAGGATCATTGCACTAGGCATTGCTACTGAGGGGAGGGAATTGACAAGCAGTATTCCGATTGCGCAGAAGATGATGAATGGTATTATGCTAAGCTTGTAGTATAGGGCTAGAGCGTTGCCTGCGCGCATGTTTCTTTTTGCTGTTGCACCAGGCTTTGTGAGCAGGTTGTATGCGAACCTCAATTCATCTGTGTACCTCATTTTTTCACTATTTGGTTTGGCTGTGAAGCCTTATAAAATGCTGGGATTGGAGGGTTTGTTTTTCATCGAAACCCAATAAATAGTTTTAAATACTGGGTTTGGCTAAGTTTATTGATAGAAATGCCAAGGGGAAAGAGTGCTTCAAAGGACAAGAGCGAGCGGCTTTTGATACTGGCCATAGACATAGATAACGACCTCTACCGAAAGACCAAGATAAGCGGGCCTGTGATGGGGAGGGTTCAGAATCTGAGTGCAGCGACGCAGCTGATGCTTGCAGACCCTGAAGACACTGACGGAAACACGATGTTCAAGGCAGTCAAGCTATACGATGACATGAAAGAAGACGGTTACTCGGTAAACATTGCCACCATAACCGGTACTGAAACTGAAGGATACGACGCCGACAGGGAAATAGCAAGGCAGATCGAGCTTGTGCTCTCCAGCTACAAGGTTGATGCGTGCGTTTTTGTCACCGACGGTGCGAGCGACAACAGGGTGCTTCCGCTAATTGAATCCAGGATAAAGATAAACAGCGTCAGAATAGTGACCGTAAAGCAGAGCGAGCAGCTTGAGAGCACCTACTTCACGGTTCTAGAGAAACTCAAGGAACCGCACTACGCAAGGATAGTCTTTGGGATACCGGCAATACTTCTGCTGCTCTTCGCGGTGAGCTATGCGCTCGGGCTTGGATGGCAGCTGCCTGTCGGGCTGATAGGCGTGTACCTGGTGATGAAGGGCTTTGGGCTTGAGGACACGATACTCAGCTCTTTTAGGGGGTTCGGATTTAGCATAGAGAGGATAAGCTTTGTCTTCTACATGAGTTCGCTGATATTCCTTGTCGCAAGCCTGCTGATAGCCTACGGAAACTACACCTCGCAAATTCCCCTTGGCAGTGGTCCGGTCACTGTAGCGGCCTATGGCATAGAGGGCTTCCTCACGCTCCTGCCTGTGGTACTGATACTATATCTGCTGGGCAGGATATTCGATGCAAAGAACAGCAAGTACCTATTTAGGAACTTCAAGTACGGAACATACATAGGCTCATCGATAATACTCTGGGTGCTGCTCTATGCACTTGTAGCATGGATAATAGGACAGATATACTTCGGGCAGCTCCTTGAATTTGCCATGGCGGCAATAATCATAGGTATAGGGATATCGACCATGACAAACATGCTCAGGCTAAAGGCACTTAGGACAAGAAGAATGAAGGATAAGCTTGTGGTCAACGAGCTAGGCGCCTTGATAGGCAAGGTATCAGGTGTTGACATGAAGCGCAGCTCTCTTGTGATAAACACCAGTTTTGGTAACCCGATACGCTACAGCGTTGACAGGATAGTGGACGTCTCAAGCAAGGTTGTCATAAAGTAGTCAGATAATAAGCGGGTCTTCATCTTCAGCAAAATATGAATGGACGTGACCCTGTTTTCTCAAAAGCTCTGGGATGAGCCGTTCCATCATGTAATTTGTCTCTTTCTTGCTATCATTGATTAGTTTCTGGGCTTCTCCCTCAAGCTTTGCCTTGAGCTTAGGGGTCTGTATTATTGTGGCAAGAACCTGTTTGCCCGAATCGTATAATTTTCTGATGTTGTCTGTGTACTCGAATGTGCTCCCTTGGTAAATGTAGGATGCCTTTCCTGCCCACCCCTTTGTAACTATCTCATCCACAGCTTTCCTAAACGGCTCGGAAAGTGCATTCATGCACGTCAGTGAGTCCATGCTCTTTAGCATCAAGTAATGATGACCAGAGAGGTTTTTGAGTTTGGTTTTGTTTGCCATAGATGCACTTCATTTTGGACAGCGAGTTCTTCCCTGAAAGTTACTGAGATTTTAGGTTATTTATATTTCACTCAGATATTCGTCTCACATGCTGATTTCTCTTCCTCGGCAACCTAGCGCCGCAATAAGTCAATAATTGCGGCGTATAATGGTATTGGTGAAGAAATGAACATAGCAATAGACCTTGGGAAAAAGAAAAGTTACGTCGTCATGGAAGAGAACAAGACGATAGTTAGGGAAGGATACGTAGAGACTTCAAAGTACGGGTTCTCTACATTCTTCGGCGAAGTCGCAGACGCAACCATAATTGTCGAGGCATGCAGCAGCCTTGCGAGGATCTCGACCTTCTTCGAGGGCCATAAAATAATTGCGGTGCATCCTGTAAAGGTCAAGATGATTGCAGAATCCGTGAAGAAGACTGATAAGATTGACGCACACACCCTTTTGGAACTCTACAATGCAGGATATCTCCCGAAGGCGTATCTGCCAGAGAGAGAGAGACAATAGTGGAGAGAGACATCTGCAGGAACAGGCAGTTTCTCGTAGAGAAAAGGACAGCACTCAAAAACAGGATACGGCATATGATGTTCCAGTACGAGATAGAGTTCAAGAACTTCAACAAGAAGAATAACAGGAAACTCGATGCAAACCCGATACTGAAGATACTGCGAGAGGAACTCGAATATCTGGACAGAAGAATAGGCGAATTCAATACGATGATAGAGAAGGTTGCATACCAAAACCACTATGCGCGATTGATTTACACAATCCCAGGAATAGGCAGGGTCGGGGCACTCACACTTGCATCTGAAATCGCAGATGTTAAAAGGTTCAGCAATGAGGGAAAAATATTCTCCTATGCAGGACTTGTTCCGCGGGTTTATCAGTCGGGTGAAAAGGAATGGAGGGGGCACATCCACCACGGAAACAACTTCATAAAACGCATCCTTGTCGAATGCGTGCAGATACACATCAGGGTCTGCCAAAACTCACCAATCAGCGCTGCGTACCGCAGGATAAAGATAAGGGCAGGGCACAACAAGGCCAAAATTGCAGCTGCAAGAAGGATGCTGCGGATAATCTATTACATGCTCATGAGGGATGAATCGTATCATCCCAATGAATGATGGCGGAGGAGGACGTTGAAAAAAACATGCACTCGATTGCGAGTTATTCGTCTAACGCCCCTCCGCCGAATTTGGAAGTCAGTGTGCCACCATTGATGGCGAATAGTCGTATAACAAGAACTGAACCAAAACTTAAATAAGGATATGGTGATCAAAATGAATTAAGGGTTCTGGGAAGAGAAATCACATAGTCGTTTTGTATCTTTGAAGGTTGGATCACAAACCCGTTTGTGAGTATATTTTCTCTGCCACCGTAACGATGTCGGTCTTCCCCGCGGTCATCTCTTCTATCATCTTGGCGCATTCTTCGCCCTCCACCAGGCTGGACACCTTGCTGCGAACAAGGGTTGAGAGTATTCCGCTCAGCTCGCTCTTCAGCATCTCTTTTTCCCTTGCAGGCTTTGTTGCCCTTTTTTCAGGGATAAGTATCTCCACCCTCTCTATTAGGGCGGGAATTCCGGTACCGGTCTTTGCAGAGGTCTTAAGTGCGAAGGTTTCTGGCTTTGAATCGCATATGTAATCCCTCACCGCGCTCAAGAGCATGCTCGCACCTTCCAGGTCCCCTTTGTTGACCACGTATATGTCACCTATTTCGGTGAGCCCTGCCTTTACCATCTGGAGCTGATCTCCGGTCTTGGGATTGAGGACTACAGCTGTTATATCTGCAATCTTCGAGATGTCCACCTCGGTCTGACCTGCACCTACGCTTTCCACTACTACAAGGTCGTAGCCGGCATAGTCCGCCAGTCGTATCATGTTTCGTATCGATGCGGAAACTGCGCCCGTTGCACCCCTGGAACCGATGCTCCTCATATAGACTCCGCAGTCCGTAAGCAGGGACATGCGGGCGCGGTCTCCTAGGAATGCCCCGCCGGTTATGTGGCTTGTCGGGTCTACCGCAAGCACTGCTACTTTGTGGCCACCTTTTTGTAAGCGCACAGCAAGCTCGTTTATGAGCGTACTTTTTCCTGCGCCTCCCGGGCCCGTCACTCCGATCACTATGGCTTTGCCAGTCTCTCTGAAAATCGACTTGATGAGCTCGCGAGACATCTGTGCGTTTTCCTCCATCAGGGTCATCGCCCTGCCAAGGCTGAGCCTATCGCCGGCTTTTATTTTGGGAAGAATCCTAGATACGATTTCCTTTGGCATGCAAACCCCTACCACGCTAAGGTTTAAATACCTGCTCAGATATAAAAGGTTCATTGAAGCAATAGCTTCATGCAGTACAACAACAAGAACATAGTTCTTGGCGAACTCATCGGTCTTAGAGCCAAAGTGATAAAGTGCCTGGACAAAAAACAGGTGGGCTTGGAAGGCATCATCGTTGATGAGACAAAAAACATGTTTTTCCTAGAGACAAAACATGGAGCCAAGAAGATTGTGAAGGCAAGCGCAACATTCAGGCTCTACGCAGGTAGAAAGTCATATGTTGTTAAGGGAGAGGAGGTAAACTTCCGCCCCGAGGACAGGCTTGAGAAGGGCATGAAGTATTACGCGAAAAGAGAGTTGAAGTGATCTTTTGGAATGCAATGATCCAAAGTGTGCCATCCATGGCGGGCTCAAGACCAGAGGCGCCGAGTTCACCGGGAAGATTGTGAGCGACAAAGCGAAGAAGACCGCGATAGTGGAGAGAGATTATACTAGATATATGTACAAGTATGAAAGGTATCTTAGGAAGAGGTCAAGAATACCTGCGCACAACCCTGACTGCATCTCTGCAAAGCTCGGAGACGTAGTGAGGATTGCAGAGAGTAAGAAGCTTAGCAAGACAAAGGCATTTGTGATAACCTCCGTTGTAAAGAAAGCCGAAGTGATAAAATGAAGGGATTATCTTCAAGAGTATCAAAAACGCTGGTTCCTGGCGCAGTGCTGACATGCGCTGACAACAGCGGAGCGCTTGAATTCAGGATGATCCACATAATAGGCAAGGGCGGCAAGCACGGAAGGATGGCTTCTGCTGGAGTCGGAGACATAATATCGGCAAGCGTCAGGAAGGGAACCGCTACGTACCTCAAGAAGCCTGTTCGCGTGGTAGTGATAAGGCAGAGGGATGAAATACGCAGGTCGAACAACATGCGCGTCAAGTTCGAAGACAATGCAGGGATCATGATAAACGACGAAAACCTGCCAATCGGTACTGAAGTGAAGGGCGCGATGGCAAGGGAAGTAGTCGACAGATTCGTAAAGGTGGCGGGAATCGCCTCAAAGATAGTGTAGTGTGATGTTCATGTTGGTGCAGAGCAGCAAGGCAAGAAAACAGAGAAAGTTCAGATACAGTGCGCCGATGCACATCAAGCAGAGATTTGTGCACGCACACATCTCGAAGGAGCTAGCCGCAAAGCTGGGCATAAAGAGAAGGAGCATTGCGGTAAGGAAAGGGGATACGGTAAAGGTTGTCGCAGGCAAGCAGAAAGGCAAGAGCGGCAAGGTCAACCAGGTCGATCTTGCAAGAGGCAGCGTTTTCATCGATGGAATAATAAGGAAGACGATGAAGGGAAAGGAGAAGCCTGTGCCAATTCACGCATCGAATGTTTATCTAACTGACATCGACACGAGCGACAAACTCAGGCAGGAAAAGCTCAACATTTCGACAGCAAAGTGATACTATGGGTAAGAAAGGAGGAACAAGACATATGAAAAGGCTTGCATCGCCACCATACATGAAGCTGAAGAGGAAGGAGGCGAAGTTCGTTGCTAGGCCCATGCCTGGAAGGCACACAATGGCAAACAGCATTGCGCTCTTAACATTCATAAAGGAAAAACTCGGGATTGCAAACTCGTCCTCGGAGGCGCGAAGGGCCATAGTGGAAGGCAGGATAGAAATAAACGGGAGGGTCAGGAGGGAGCCCAAGTACTCGATAGGGTTTGGGGACGTGATCAAGGTCATACCTAGCAATGAAAGCTACATACTTACATTCGGAAAATACGGGGCTTTTGAGGCCAAGAAGGCTGAGAAGAACGAGAAGAGGACACTCAAGGTGGTAGGAAAATACCTCGCAAAGGGCAAGAAGCAGACAATCAGACTAAACAACGGAAACATATACGGCTTCGACAAAGAGGTCAATGTCAACGACTCGGTTGTAATAGAAGACAGGAAGATAATCAAGGTGATAAAGCTTGAGGAGGGCACGAAGTGCATGGTCACTTCTGGAATACATGCCCCGGCAATCGGGAAGATAACGCAGGTCAAGAAGGGCACTGCGTTGAGGGATGCAACAGTCACAATCCAGGGGGAGAGTGGCTCCTTCGACACGCTGCTCTCTAATGTCATAGCCATAGGTGCATAAGTATGAACGCTAATCCCATGCAGGAAGTAAGACTCGACAAGGTAGTGATAAACATAGGGATTGGTTCTAACGACCAGCTTTTGCAGAACTCGAAGGCGCTTATAAACAAGCTAACTGGCAGGAACGCAGTTGCTACGCATGCAAGGAAGAGGGATCCTTCACTCAACATAAAGAAGGGCCAGGTCATAGGGGCGATGGTAACTCTAAGGAACGAATTGGCAAAAGACATGCTCAAAAGGGCGCTCGATGCGAACAACAACGTGATAAGGGAGCGCTCGATAAACGACAACTCGCTAAGCTTCGGGATAAAGGAGTACATAGACTTCACAGGGGTCAAGTACGACCCGAAGATAGGCATGCTGGGCATGAACATAAACGCATGCTTCTCGAGAAGGGGCAGGAGGGTAGAGATGAGGAAGCGAATGAGGAGCTCTTCTGGCGACGAGCACAAGAGGGTCACAAAGGAGGAGATAGTCGAGTACCTCAAGAAGGCTTTCGATGCCAAAGTGACAAATGAATGATGGTGATTGAATAAAGGTACGATATGAACTAAGGCAAAGGGGCCGCGGGCTGAGGAAATGCAGGGTGTGCGGAGGCTCAAGGGCAGTGATAAGGTCATACAGGCTCTACATCTGCAGAAGATGCTTCAGGGAGGCCGCGAAGAACCTTGGCTTCGAGAAGCTTTCGTGATCTTATGAACACGCTCCAAAGAGAACCAAGGGAAATCGCCTCAGAAATAGCAAAGATAAAGGATTTAAAGAGGGTGAAGACCGAACTTGGATCCAAGACGCCAATGCTGGTTCATCAGATAAGAAGGGAGCTCGGAAAGATGCTAGATGAAAAAAGCGCATTCAAGATTGAAGACAAGATTGAGGTATGTGATCAGGTCATATTCGAAAAGACGGGAACAGACAAAAATGATGATTTCAGAATAATGGGTTGAATAGATGGACTTACTTGCTAACACGATCAACACGATAAAAGTTAACGAAAACGCGGGGCTGGGTTACTGCACAGTGAGCAGCACCAAGCTGATACGCGCGGTAGTCGAGGTAATGAAGAGAAGCGGGTACATCTCTGGATACGGGGAGGTCAAGGTCGGCAAGAGGATGATGATAAAGATTGTACTTGCAAGGAGAATCAATGACGTCGGCATAATAAAGCCCAGATTCGCAGTCGCTCTTGGCGACTACCAGAAATACGAGACTAGATACATTCCAAGCAAGGATTTCGGAGTATTGATACTTTCCACCCCAAAGGGGATAATGACAAACAGGGAGGCGAAGGAGCAGCGCACTGGAGGCAGGCTGCTCGCATATGTATATTAGTGGTATTATGCTCGAAATACAGATTCCAAACGGCGTAGAAGCCAAGGTTGAGCATGATCTGGTTACAGTCAAGGGAAAGGACGGGTCGACGCACAAGAGATTCAGCGACAAGTTCCTGAGCGTAAAGCTGCAGGGGGACAAGCTTGTAGTTGAGGCGTCAAAGGAGAAGAAGTTACTCAGGAAATCAAGGCTCGCGGAGCAGGCGTTCGCAACAGAGCTAAAGAATGCGGTAAACGGAGCTGAGAAGGGAATAGAGAAGAAGCTGCAGATAATCTCAGCACACTTCCCGATATCGCTTGAGATCAAGGGAAAGACAATTTACATAAAGAACATCTTCGGGGAGCGAGTCCCGCGGGAAGTCAGCATACAAGGTGACACGAAGATCGAGGTAAAGGGGCAGGAGGTCAAGGTGAAGGGAGTTGATATTTACGATGTGACCCAGACTATTGCGAACATAAGGAAGGGCTGCTATGCTTGCGGCCACGACACAAGAGTGTTCCAGGACGGGCTTTACATGATCAGGGAGGAATGATGTTTGTGAACAAGAAATCTCATCCGAAATTCGTGGTTCCCGGGTACGGGGTGAAGAACAGGGGCAGAGTAAAGCACAGATGGAGGAAGCAGCGCGGCACTGACAACAAGAAAAGGGTTGCGCTCAGCGGATACGGAGCGATGCCGCACATAGGCTACAAGAACGCCAAATCAATTCGATTCATGCGCGCAGACGGCAGCAGGGAGGTGCTGGTCCACAATGAACAGGAGCTTGTGGCTTTGACAAAGAACCCTGCTGATGGAATGGTTGTAGTGATTGCGCACGATATCTCGAAGAGAAAGAGGATTGCCATGCAGGGAGTTGCAGACAAGTTCAAGATAAGGATTGTAAACAGGATCAAGGAGATTGCGCAGAAAAATGAAGGCAAGAAAAATGCAGCTAAACAGGCAAGAGCGGCTGCGGAACCTGATACTCAGGCAGGCAAGGTGAGCAAATGACGCTTAGATTCGCAAAAAGGATAGCTTCACAGGTTCTGGATAGAGGACAGAGCTCGATAAGATTCAAGCCTGACGCACTGGAGGAGATCTCCAAGGCGATAACCAGGGATGATATAAGAAGGCTCGTTAAGAATGGCAGCATAATCGCCCTGAAGGAGAAGGACAACCTGAGCCTTAGGGCAAAAGAGCTGCGCAAAAAAAGGTCGGAGGGCAGAGGGCGAGGAAGGGGAAGAAGGAAGGGAACCTTAAAGGCAAGAATGGGAACTGGGATGTGGGAGAAGAAGGTCAGATCCCAGAGGCTCTTTTTGAGGGAGCTGAGGAACGACAAGAAGGTTGATTCAAAGTCATTTAGGAAATTCTATTTGCTCGTGAAGGGCAATGCGTTTGCAAACAAGAGCTCAATGCTTTTGCACATGAAGGAGAAGGGCGTGGTTGTGAGCGATGAGGAAGTTGCAAGGATCAACCAGAGGATAAAGGATAGCTACAAGTGATATTTATGGGCAGAAAGAACGTCGAAGAACTGAAGTTCAGGAGAAGGAGAGAGGCCAAGACAAATTATGCAAAGAGGCTAGCCCTTGTCAAGGGCAACCTCGACAGGATAGTGGTAAGGAGGAGCAACAAGCGCATCGTGGGCCAGGTAATAAGATACAACGAGAAGGGGGATGTGGTGCTCTATGGCGCAGACTCGCGAGAGCTTAGGGCGCTGGGATGGCCTGCAAGGAGCAACAGGTCGAGCGCATACCTTACGGGAATGCTGCTTGGCTCAAAGATCAGGCCAGAGGACAGGCAGAAGGAGTATATACTTGACATCGGGCTCAACTCGCCGGTCAAGAACTCGATACCATTCGTGTTCGCCAAGGGCTGCAAGGAGAGCGGAATAAAGCTAAGGGGCGTCTTTGAGGTCGAACCCAAGTTCTACGACTCGTCACTGGTCTCGATTTATGCAAAGGGGCTAAAGGAGAAGGATGAAAAGGCGTACCAGAGGCAGTTTAGCACCTATGCGAAGGAGAAGGTCACGGTGGAATCGATGTCAAAGCTCTTCATCGAGGCCAAGGAAAAAATCAAGGGCGGCGCGATAAACAAGTGATATTTTGGACATGAGAAGATACGATAGGAGGGACAGGGAGAAGGTGAAGTTCAACCCTGAGAGCTGGACGCCTAGGACAAAGATAGGCGAGATGGTGAAGGCTGGGCAGATAGTTGGCATAGAGCAGATATTTGAGGGCGGAAAGCCCATAAAGGAAGTGGAGATAATAGACATGCTCTTCCCGGACCTTGAGACAAAGGTACTGGAGGTTGCTTCGGTTCAGAGGATGACAAAGAACAGCAGGAAGCCCAAATACAGGGCGACGGTAGTGGTAGGTGACGGGAAGGGCCATGTGGGATTGGGCTCTGGAAAGGACGTAGAGGTCAAGCCTGCAATAGATTCTGCGATAAAGGATGCAAAGAAGAACATGATCTCGGTAAGCTTCGGCTGCGGATCGTGGGAATGCAGCTGCGGCACGCAGCACAGCCTGCCTCTTAAGGTGAAGGGCAAGTGCGGAAGCGCTGAGATAGAGCTAAAGCCTGCGCCCAGAGGAGTTGGGGTCGTAGCTGGCGAGGTGGCAAAGCAGGTTCTGGAAGTGACTGGCATACAGGACGTGTGGAGCTTCTCCAGGGGAAGGACAAGGGACATCTACAACATAGCGCTCGCGACCTACATAGCGCTAAAGCGCGTGAGCAAGCTAAAGAACATCGACAAGCTCAAGATCACGAACTAGGCGCTGCACTGGGAGAATCAGCCGGATTTCACTATTGTGCCGCCGTACTTTTTCCCCTCTACAGCCTTTGCGAAGTCGTTCATCTTATATCCCACGAACCTCACTTCTACCTTGCTTTTCATCACTATCCTGCTTGCAGTGACGTCGAAGATGAAGTGTGTCCCTGGCTTTCCCTTGTCGTATTTTTGCGCAAGTGCCAGTAGAGTGCGGTGGTCAATGCAAGGCAGCCTCTTTGCGCCGCTTAAGAGAGGAGGCCTGTCATAGACATAGGGCTGGGAGCTCAGGTTTATTATCAGCTCACAGTGGACAGCGTTGCAGGCAAGCGCGGTGACGGCATCGGTTGTTATTCCTGGCCTTAGCCCGCCCATAAATACCACCCTGCTTGATCTATGCGCGCTCTTTAGTTCCCAAAGGGTGGTGGGTATACCTGGGTAGACCTTGAAACTTGATTGCGCGACGCCTTTTATCATAGATGCGTTTGCCCGAGTGACCTGGATGCCTATCTCATCAAGAGCGTTGCGGTCGTGTATCATCTTCGCCGCTGCGTTTATATACAGCCTTGCCATGCGCCCCCCTCCCACGACTACTACGAACTTTTTGGCCTTCTGCCTTGATAGCTCCTTCACGAATTTTTTCACGTTCCTTGCATTTATCCCGCTATTGCTTATAACCCCGCTGCCGCCCAGTGAGATGCAGATTGTAGACGCCACAGGATTACCCTTTGCTATCCAGCAAATAGTTATTTAAGCTTTATTGGATATAATAATATCGTCATACGGCCATAGGGACAGGGAAACGCCCGAACCCATTCCGAACTCGGAAGCTAAGCCTGTCCACGATACGAAATACTGCCCCTTCGGGTGGGAACGCGTATTGCCGTCTGGCACTTATACTTGTCCTTTTTCCCTTTTCTCACTTGGATCTGGAGACCAAAAATTCTGAAAGCGACCTGAGCACATTCTTTGCCCTTGATTCTGGAAGGATTCCATCGACTTCTGCCCATGAATTGCGGATCAGGCCCGAGGCCACAGTTGTCACGTACTCCCTTGCACCCTGTGAGTCTATTATCGCAATCGCCTCGTCTATTAGCTTTCTCTCCCTTGTGTGCATCGCAAGTATTTCAAGCAGCCGCTTTTTGTCGGCCTCTTTTGCTTTTTTTAGTGCGACTATTACCAGCATTGTTATCTTTCCCTCAGTTATGTCCTCCCCTACGCCCCCTTTGCTGGCAGATACCTTGCTTTGATAGAGGTTGAGTATGTCATCTTGCAGCTGGAACGCTACGCCTATCGTGGCCCCGAACCTGCCGAGCGTGTCTATCGTCTTATCGTTAGCGCCGCCCAGCACTGCGCCTAGCTTGCACGCCACTCTTGCGAGCACGCCAGTCTTGTCGAAAGCCATCTGCAGATAGTTCTCCTCGGTTATGCGCGAAACGTTCACGAAGTCGTTGTGCCATGCGATGTCTGTGGCCTGGCCCACGGTAACGTGGGTCATCTCCCTTATGTAAATGGAGAGCATCGCATCCTTCTCCTTTGGGGAAAGCTTTGCGCTGTCCATAAGGGCGAGAACAGGAAAGTACATCATGAAGTCACCCAGGTTGATTGCCACATCCTCGCCATACTTTATATGAACGGCGGGATGGCCGCGCCTTGTGAGCGAGCGATCCTCCATGTCGTCATGTATGAGCGTGGCGTTGTGTATTATCTCGGGTATCAAGGCAAACTCCACGAAGTCTGCCGGATTCCTTCCTAGCGCCTCGATGGTTGCAAGCATGAGAGTTGGCCTCCATCTCTTGCCCCCCAGTTCTAGAAGATAGAGTGCAGGCTCAACTATGCTCTTTTTGAGAGCCTGGGGATCGTACTTGTAGCCGCTCCTGCCCAGCAGTTTCTCTATGCTCCTGTCCGAGGACATGACTGTTAGGGACTCATGGATTATCTTGTTTAGTTTTGCCGCCTCTTCCTCTAGGTACTTTTCTATGTCTATTATATTCTCCTGCTGTTTTTCCTTCTCCATAAAGCCGCCAAATCGTCGCTGTGGACTTATTGAGTTTGGTAAAGGCGCTTATAAACCTTATTGTGGATACGTCGAAACTTGTGTGGCAAACAAACCTTTTTGATTATTTCGCCCTCGCCGCGTAGGCGCAGATGCAGCTAAGTGGGCAGTTGGGGCAGAGGGGTTTCTTTTTGCAGTATTTCTTGGCATGTTCGACGAACTGGGCGTGAAAGTCCTTGTAGAGCAAGACATCCTCAGGAATCGCGGAT
Source organism: Microcaldota archaeon (assembly GCA_028867435.1). Taxonomy (GTDB): domain Archaea; phylum Micrarchaeota; class Micrarchaeia; order Micrarchaeales; family CABMGC01; genus JAGWGI01. The sequence goes on from JAGWGI010000012.1 coordinate 15,381, forward strand.
TGTATCGAGCTCTGCAGTTCATCGTATCCCATCCTTTCGTTCGTACCATAAACCCTGCCCATTATCCGTTTTGTGTACGCATCGACCACAAAGGCCGGCTTTTCTGCCGCATAGAGCACAATGGAGTCTGCGGTCTCCTTCCCTATGCCGCTTTGCAACAAAAGCTCGTTCCTTAGGGAAACCTTGTCCTGCGAAAGGAACCTGTGAAGAGTGAGGTACTTTTTGCGTATGTGCACAAATACCTGCTTGAGCCTTAGAGCCTTGCGCCTGTAGAACCCGCTGGGCCTTATCAGTTCTTCGAGGCGCCCAAGCTTTGCCCCTGAGAGCCTTTGCGGATTGAGCATCCTTGCCCCCTTCAGATTCGCTATCGCCTTCTGGGCGTTGTTCCAAGAGGTGTTCTGGACGAGTATCGCCCCTACGATCACTTCTGTCTTAGTGTCTGCCGGCCACCAATCAAGGAACCCATATTCTGCGCGCAGCCTATAGTAGAGAGCTAGCAGTTTGCCTTTCATTGACTCAAGCGTAAGAATATCTAGACCTTTACCTCCCCGGCGTCTATCTTCTTTATCATCTCCATGGCACCTACGCCTTCGCATGTTATGTTCATGCTCTTGCAAGTGCCTAAAACCTGCTTGACCTTGTCAGCAAGCGTGTTCCCGTAGAGCGAGGCGTCTTTCTGCTTGGCAATCTTCTTCACCTGCTCGATGGTTATGTTGCCCACATTTTCCTCCTTGTTCTTTGCTCCTTTCGGGATGCCAAGCTCCTTGAGTATCAGAGCACTTGTCGAAGGTGAGCCCACTTCAACCTTGAACGTCTTCGTCCCTGGATCCACTACCACCTTGACCGCTATCTTCATCCCCTCAAAGGCCTTCGTCTTTGCATTTATCTCAGCAATTATGCTGGTGACATTTACCCCAAGAGGCCCTAGCGCTGGGCCGAAAGGAGGCCCTCCAGTAGCCTTTCCACCTTCTATCAATCCGTTGATTACGACTTCTGCCATATCTACACCTTTTCTGCTTTTTGAATCACTCTTGCAATATTAGACTTGGTGGTGACCGGAATCGGCACTGCGACGTCCATGAGCTCCACGGTTATCTCGTCCTTTGTTGAGTCGAACTTTATCACCTTTGCCTTGTAGCCCTTGAACGGGCCAGACATGAACTCCACTATGTCGCCGACCGCGGTCTCCTGCACCGTCCTCTTCACATCGAGCATCTTGTCTAGCTCCTCCTGACTGAGTGGTTTTGGGAGCATGCCCTTCACGTGAGGCTCGTTCATTATGAGTTCGCGAACCGCAACCTCGTTGTCGGCCTCGATTATGAGGTAGCCGCGCATCCCCTCCACCAGAACCACCGAGTGTATCGGCATGCTGGACTTGGAGATCTTGTACTCTAGTATGTCTGCGGTTATCTTTTCCTGGCTCGATGTAACTCTTACTACGAAATACACACAATCACTTTTGACATGCTTAAATATCCTAATATGAAATCTTTTTCTATGCTCGGACTGAGGACCAACAAGAAAAATGCCCAAAGAGCAAAGCAGTACCTAGATAAGCACGCTCTGCTAGCCAAGCGTTTCAAGCTTATTGGGAAGGATTCATTTATATACCTGCCTATCGTGCCTAGCACCGATGGCAAAAAGGCGAAGAGGCTAGAAGGGCTGCTCGCTGGAAAACTCGTCGAGAAGGAGTTTGAGGAGCTGGGCAATCAGAGCGGATACAAAAAGGAGCTTATGCGCAGGCTGGGAGACGGATACGAAGCTGCCACCAAGAGCTACGATTTAATCGGGGACATGGCGCTGATTGATGGAAGGGGAAGGGTGGCAAAGGAGATAGCAAAGACGATTATGGCCACAAACAAGGGCGTGCTCACGGTAATAAGCAAGGGCGGCGCAGTGAGAGGCAAGTACAGGACCAGGAAGTACAGGCATGTGCTTGGCAAGAAGAACTACATCGCAACTTACAAGGAGAATGGTGCTATCTTCAAATTCGACATAAGAAAGACATTCTTCTCCTCGAGGCTCGCCTTCGACAGGCTGAGGATCGCAAATCTGGTGAATGGGAATGAGAATGTGGTCGTAATGTTCGCAGGAATGGGCCCGTTTGCTATACAGATAGCAAAGATGCACAGGGGCGCAACTGTTGTAGGGATAGAACTGAACCGGGACGCATGCAGGTACATGAAGCAGAACATATCGCTCAACCATCTACAGAACGTGACTGCAGAGTGCGGCGATGTGAAGAGGGTGGCAAAAAAATACATGGGATTTGCAGACAGGGTAATAATGCCGCTGCCAAAGGATTCGCACAGTTTCCTTGGCTGCGCGCTCAAGGTCGGGAAGAGAAGATTCATGCTGCACTACTACGCATTCGGAAAACGCGAAACCGCATTTGGCGAGAATGAGAGTATCGTTAGGCGCTTCTTTTCTGCGCACGGCAGGCGGGTCAGGATAGTTGGCAGGCGGACGGTCAGGCAGTATTCGCCAAAGGAGATAGAAATAGTATTAGATGTTGCAGTCGGTTAAAGCTCATGGAAAAAAGTAAGAAGCCTGAGGTTGTAGTTGGCACGTACATAATAAGCAGCAAAGGCAAGCTGCTGCTGGTGAAGAGCCCTAAGTGGGGGGAACAGTGGATGGTTCCTGGAGGCCATATAGAGTACGGAGAGAGGATGATGGATGCCGCAAAGCGGGAGGTGAAGGAAGAGCTTGGGATTAGTGTCAGACCGCTCGGGGTGCTACTGCTTGGGGAGGGCATCTTTCCGAGAACCTTCGCAAGGAAGAAGCATTTCATATACCTTGAGACCCTCTGCATTGCAAGGGATGAAAAAGTGAAGATTGATGGGGAAGAGGTGACAGAGTACAGGTGGTTTGAGCCCAGGGAGGCAATAAGGGTGGCAAAGGATAGGGCAATCAAGGCAACAATGCGGGAATACATGAGGCAGAAGCGTGCAGGGAAGTTCAGGTTCATCAACATCTGAGCGCATGGGCATACTTAATGTTGGGCTCGTCTTTTTTCGTTATGACTGCTGTGAATCATCACAATGTGTACTTTTGCCCCGAGAGATTTCCCCACGGTTCTGCCGATGCACCGCAGCCTTCGTGCATCCCCACCGGAAAGGGATGCAACCGCGCCGTATTCACCGCTGGTCAAAAAGACTTCACTCATACCCCCACACTGTGCAATTCGCCGCAGGGTTGTCTTCGCGCACATGGTGCGCCTTGGCTTTATTAGCAAAAATCCACCGCATGTATCCTCTAGTTCCATCAAACCACCCAAAACAAATGCCCCGCCTACTGCGCCTCGTACTTCCTAAGGATTGCCTCTGCATCCTCAAGCGCTTTTCTAATCCCCTCGAAATCGGAGTAGTCCAAAAATGAGAACAGCCGCTGTATCCTTATCCTAATCGACATTATCTCCATCCTTCGCCTCCTTGTATACGCGTGGTAGTTCATGGGATCACCTGCCATTCCTCTGCGCTATCTTCTGCGCCTCTTCTATGAGCTGCCTTAGCCTGTAGAAGTCCTCCATGCTCAGCACATTGTATAGCATGTCCACTGTCATCCTTATGTCCGAAAGTTCAACTACCAGTTTCTTTATTAGCATCTCCACGATTCCACCTATTAACTGAGGCGATCCTGTGCAGCCGAAGCACCTGCGCAGCAGTACTTTATGTGCCAGAGGTACTCTGCGGGCTCATCTATTTCCCACTTCCTCTTGCAGGTCCAGCAGACATATTTTCTCTCCTGCCTTGCATCCCTGCGCCGCCCTTTTCCCATTATTCGGATTTCAAATTTTCCTATCTTCATTCAACCCACCTAAAGCATCAGAATCATTGAGAATTAAGGCGGGTCGCAGTCCAGATGTCGCAGTCACTCCAAAGAGAGGGGAGCATAGCAAAGGCAAGGCTTTGCTATCGGAGTGATATTGCGGCGCACATAAAGCGTGCCAACACGAACTGCCTGACCCCACCATAAAGTGTATTATGCGGCCTCAAGTATATATCTACAGCCTTATTTTTTAGATAGATTTCGGCGGTCCTGTAGGATATTTCACCGCATTTTATTCCTTATACTTGGCTAATTTAGTAATATTAAAATACAATATTTATAGTAAGATATTTATATTTCATGTAATATAATAATACTATGGAATTGCCAAAGCCAGTTAATGAGACTCTAAAGCACCTAAGACAAGAATTCCCATTCTACATCGTGCTTCAATCAAAAAATGGCAACCATTACCTCTACAAACACTCCACAAAATGGGATGCGCAAAGCAAAAAGGTGAGGACATCTAGGACATATCTTGGCAAGATAACAGACGATGGAAAATTCTTGAGAAAGTTAGTGCGCAGTGCAGAACAAGAAGAGATGGCAGCATTGCCTGAAGGTAAGATGCCAATGGATGAAAAGGATAGTGTCCTGCTTACAGTCTTGAGCATGAATGCACGAGCAGATCTTGCTTACCATGGCAGGAAGCTTGGGATGAAGCCAGAGGAAACATATAGAAGGGTCAAGAACCTTGAAAAAAGATTCGGCATAACATACATCACAGAGATTGACGTGGAGAAGCTTGGCTATCTTAAGCTGCTCGTAATGGTGAAATTCATCGACAAAAAGCCAGGTATCGAAGAAATCAGAAGCGTAGCGGAACGGGTGCACGCAGTTCAGCTCGCCCTTCTTGTAAACGGGGACTATGATCTTGTCTTCTATGTTTTTGTAAAAAAGGAAAGTGCTGACGAGATCCCAAAGGCGATAATCGGGCTGAGGGTCGGAGAGTTGGAGGGGTACAAATCCAGATGGTATACGGCGCCGTTTTATGAGCACCATGGCTTTGTCCCAATCAGAAACGAGTTCATAGAGGATATAAAAGAAGAACTCAAGAAGCGCGAATATGCAGTCTTAAGGGAGGTAAACAAAAACAGCGTGGCAGACTTTGCAGAGATAGACAGAAAGTACGGCCTTGAACGCATGCACTCGGGCTACGTTTATTCCACGCTAAAGGAAAATGGGGTGATAAGACGTGCGACAATCTCTATGCAAAAATTGCCAATCAAGTACATCGGGATACTGCAGCAGGAGATTATTGACGAATCTGAATTCAGAAAGAGGAGGGAACTGCAGCTCGAGCAGATAATAGAGGATGCTGGCACCCCAACAAATAAATATGTCCTAGGGGGAGATACAGAGAATCCAGATGGCACAATTCTATTCGCCCCCATATTCAGCAACGGGGAACTTGATATTATAATGGAAAAAATAAGGAAGCAAAATTCTGGCATAGAAATAAAGCAGATGATAGTGACCAGCATACTTCTTGGTTCACTATGCTACAGGAAGTTTGATGTAAAATACTCCAGGCAGTATGCAATACTTGTAAATACCTACGGCGCAAAGCCTGAAAGACCTGTAGACTACTATATGACAAGCAGGGGCAAGAAAGACAAGAATTCCTCCTGACTATCTACCCACTATTTCCGCTCTGGTACTCTGTCCTACTTAGTTGGTGAACCCACTTGTGCCCGTATGTCCAGGCCATCTGCCCAACAGACCATAGTGGATCAGACCGATTTACCTTCTTCATGCTATCACATGTTCCACTAAAAAATCGTCGGGAAGACTTAAATACCTTTAGTACATGTTGCATATTTGTCGTAATTTTTTACGTTGATCGACAAATGTCCATATACCGAACTGTAGGTATAGGGGAGGTGAAATCTGGGGAGAGACTACGCTCCAACATGGACAGATGGGCAGGGTTCAGTACTTTTCTGAATGCTTCTGCCACTTTGAAAGATTTTCTAAGACATAAGCATGTAGCGTACGAGTTGCCTATTACATTATTCTTACGGCATCTTCGGTATGGTTTTGTGCTTATCTTGAATGTGACGGCTAGACAAGATACCAATAAAAACCTTTTCTAACTAATACTACTGTAACGGATTAAGATAATTTCTTCGTGTTTTTATGGCAAAGAAGAACCTTGAGAATAAGCTATTGGTAATAGTCAGAGTGCGTGGAAGGGCCAGGGTAAGGCAGAGCATAACCGAGACGCTAAATAGGCTAAATCTCAGGAGGGTGAACAACCTTGTGCTAGTCTTCGGCACCAAGTCGAACATAGGCATGATAAACAAGTGCCACGACTTCATAACCTTCGGGGAGGTAAGCGAGGAGGTCCTCTCCAAGCTTTTAGCAAAGGGCGGGGTAGATGCAAAGAAGGAAATAATCGATGAACTGACAAACGGCAAGAAGGCAAGCCAGGAGTTCGAGGGTATAACACCGATCAGGATGCACCCTCCAAAGCACGGATACGAGGGAATCAAGCAGGGGTATGGAGCCGGCGGAGCTCTCGGGTACAGGGGAGATAAGATAAACGAGCTCATAAAGAGAATGATGTGAGAATTTGGTAATAAGAATTCAAAAAAGGACAAGGAAGTACCTTGGCGCAAGGAGATGGGGCGCAGGCAACATAAAGAACGCCAGGGGCGCAGGAGACCGCGGAGGGACAGGGAAAGGGGGAAGAAAGCACAAGTGGACATCGATAGTCAAGTACGCCCCGGAGAGGATCAGGAGCAAGGGATTCGCCAACAAGAACCCGTCGCTGGTGCTCAAGGAGACTGACATTTACAGCATTTCTAATCTTGCAAACGCGTCAGAGGACGCAAAGCCTACTGTTGAGCTAAAGGGCTACAAGGTACTTAGCGATGGCATGCTCGATAAGCCAGTGGTGGTGAAGGCTGCGGCATTCTCGAAGGCGGCCCAGGAGAAGATAAAGAAGGCCGGCGGAGAGGCAATCAAGGTATAAACTGGCCGGATCAGGGTATTCATGGACAAGATAAACATAGCTTTCTACTCTGACACCTATCTGCCCGCGATGGATGGAGTGGTCAGCTCGATGCTAAACTTCAAGCGTGAGCTTGAAAAGAGGGGGCACGGGGTATACATCTTCGCCAGCGGTGACGAGCACTCGAAGAAGGAGTACTCCAGCAGGACTGTGTTCATTTCAAGGGGCATAACATTTAGGCCATATCCGCAGTACAGAATAGCCCTTTTCCCGTACCGCGCCGCAACGCAGCTGCGCAAGATGAACATAGACATAGTGCACGCACAGACCCCTTTCTCGATGGGGATAGCCGGCATGATGATCTCAAAGCTCGACAAGTATCCGCTCGTTGGCTCTTTCCACACCATGATAAACAACAAGGCGCTCATACAGAGCTACTACCCAAAGAACAGGATGCTCAAGGAGTTCACAAGCAGGTACCTTTGGGGATACACCAAGTTCTTCTACAAGAGATGCGACGCCACAATAGTGCCGACAGGCGCAGTGGAGAAGGTGCTAGGCAGGGGGGGAGTTAAGAACATACACGTTGTGCCAAACAGCGTTGACATCAAGAGGTTCAACCAGAAGATTAGCGGCCACTTGATCAGGGAGAGGCTGGGGATACGGGAGGGGCAGAAGATGGTGCTCTACGTTGGAAGGACCAGCAGGGAGAAGAGGGTAGAGATACTGCTCAAGGCCGCAAAGGTTATAACCAGGATGCGAAGCGACGTCAAGTTCGTGATAGTCGGAACGGGGCCGGCTCTTGAGCACTACAAGGGAATGTCTGCAAGGCTCGGGCTTGGCAACCACGTGAAGTTCTTCGGGTTCGCACAGCAAGAACTTCTTCCCAAGATTTACGCCTCGTGCGACATATTCTGCATACCCTCGACTTTCGAGACACAGGGGATAGTTGCGCTTGAAGCTATGGCAAGCGGGAAGCCGGTTGTAGGCGCAGATTACATGGCGCTCAAGGAGCTCATAAAGAACGGGAAGAACGGAGAGAAGTTCAAATCTGGCGATTATAGGTCATGTGCAAACAAGATAGAAAGGGTTTTAAACAATGCCGCAGCATATAGACAAGGTGCAGTAGAGACCGCAAAGTCATTTGCTGTGGAAAGGGCGACAGACAGGCTATTAGATGTTTACAGGCTACTCTTAGACAAGAAAAATAATTAGGTAAGGCGATTTGCTGGAAGGAAAAGAAAGCACGGAACAGGAAGTTAAGACTCCTCCTACTGGGACACCAAAGGCTCCAAAGAGCCAAAAGGAACAGCGCATAGACGAGCTCAACAAGGGAATAGAGGAGGAGAAGAAAAAGCGCACAGGGATAATAGACAGCATCAGGAGGACCAGGTACAAGATGGCGTACAAGCAGGCAGAGTTTGCGGCGCTCTCCAAGCTCAACACGCTAAACGTGGAGAAGGGCAAGAGCATCGGATATCTAAAGAGAATGAAGGAAAGGCTTGAGTTCAAGATTTCCACTGAGGCCTCATCACTCTCTGCTGAGAAGGATTTGATAAGGAAGATCAATGAGATAAACGAGGAGCTCGAGAAATCGATAAAGATATACAGGCAGAGAAAGAAGGTCGAACTGATAAAGGGGGACATAGAGGACGCGACAAAGGCGCTTGAGGAGCTGGAGAAGCAGATATTGGAATCCAACAAGGCGCTAGACAACCTATACAACGAACTGCGCTCGCTCACAGGCTACAGGGGGGAGAGGCAGGAGAGAAAGCCAGGGGAGAGGCGCGTCAGCAGGCCGCAGAAGCCGCAGGAGATAAGCCTTGCGGATATCGCGATAATAAAGGACAAGAAAAACGGCAACAACAGTTCTGAAGAAGACATCGAGATAAGTAGCAACTAGAAAGTTAGATGATATAAATGAAAATAAAGTTTTACGGAGCAGCAGGTGAAGTTGGAAGGAGCTGCATTCTTATAGAAAGCAACGGCACCAAGGTACTGCTTGATTGTGGAATCAAGCTAGGGAAGCAGGAACAGTATCCAGTCATAGAGGACAGCGAGTTCAAGACAATCGACGCGATTGTGCTCTCGCATGCACACCTTGACCACTGCGGCTACCTGCCGCATGTGTTCAGCACAGGATGGAACGGCTACATATACACGACCAAGCCCACATTCGAGCTTGTGAACGTGCTGCTAAGCGACTACCTGAAGATTTCAAACCCAAAGAACGTGACCAAGGAGGGGTTTAGCAAGGTCAACAAGCACTACAAGATAGTTGACTACAACCACGAGTTCGCTATAAAGGCGTTGCGATTCAAGCTTCTGCCCGCAGGCCACGTGCTGGGAAGCTCGCTGGTTGAGGCGTGGGACAATAGGCACAGGATAATATACACAGGGGACATGAGCCTCAAGAAGACCAGATTGCTCGACCCTGCACAGACTGATAATCTTCATGACGACACCCTGATAATAGAGAGCACCAATGCGGGCGAGAAGGACGAACTCCAGGACGACCAGGTGACCATAAGCAAGCTGCTTGCAAGCGTGAAGGAGACGATAAACAAGGGGGGCAAAGTGGTGATACCGAGCTTTGCCGTTGGAAGGGCGCAGGAGGTGCTGTTCATACTTGACGACTACATGAAGTCGGGAGTAATACCAAAGGTCCCGATATACATAGACGGGATGATAAGCAAGGCGAACAGGATATATCGGCACAACGTGATATTCTGCCGCAAGGAGCTTCAGCAGAGGATACTGATGAGCGAAGACGATCCGTTCAAGAGCGTCAACTTCCACAACGTCATGACAAAGCAGATGAGGAGCAAGATAATGAGCGAGCACGAATCGTGCATAATAGTTACCACCAGCGGGATGATAAGCGGGGGCCCAATTCTAAAGTATCTGGAGAGGCTTGCAGGAGATAGTAAGAACAAGCTGCTCTTCGTCGGATACCAGGCTGATGGCACTATGGGAAGGACGATAGTCGAGGGCGCAAGGGAGATAGAGCTTAACGGCAGGAAGGTGCAGATAAAGATGGGCGTCGAGATGCACAGGCTCTCGGGCCACGCCGACAAGCAGCAGCTTGCGCGCTTTATATCCAAGATAAACGGGCTAAAGAATGTATTCATAGTCCACGGGGAGGGGCAGAAGGGCAAGCATATGCAGGAGACTCTGGAGAAGAAGTACAAGGTCCACCTGCCTGTTCTTGGTCAGGAATTCGAGCTCAACTAAAGCTTTAAATAACCTAGATTTGCAGGTATCTTTAGGGATTTAAATGCAGACATGGAAAGCGATAACAGGGATAATACTGCTTGTGATAGGGGCTCTGGTGGCATTTCAGGGCTACGGAGTGGCGGGCCAGTGCAGTTCCGCCTTGGGGCAGGTAGGCACCTTTGTCAGCTCGATCTTGGGAGGATCAGGAGCGCAGGGTTGCTACAATGCGCACATAGCTGAATACGGAGGGATAATCATCGCCATAATAGGCCTGATTGTAATCTATTCCGCAGCCACTGCGAAGCAACCTGCTAGGAAGACTGGACGCAAGTAATTGCAGCTTGCTTTTCTTTTTTATTTTTTATCTTTCAATTAAAACACACGGATATCTAGGCTAAATAGCCTAGGTGGTAATGGTTAACAGGTAATACAATGAGAAGAATAACCAAAAAAGTAAGGCACAAGATGAAGATAAAGAGAAGCAGAGGTTAAATCAGCTGCAACTCGCCTATAGTACAAACGCTCGAGGTAGGTATATAAGGTGGAAAGCCTACATTTATTTTTATGTCCTCTGAAACTAGCTATAAGAAGCTTGGGAATTCGGATCTTGAAGTATCAAAACTTGCCTTCGGAACCTACAGGATGATCTCAAAGTCCGAACCGCTTGAGGCCATTGAGTTAATCAAGAAGGCATTTAGAAGCGGGATAAACTTCTTTGCCACATCTGACAACTACCACTCCGAGATGCTGGTGGGTAAGGCGATCTCGGATCTGCCCAGGGAGAAGGTTGTCATAGCGACAATGACAGGTCTGCCAATAACGCAGTATCACAAATTCGAGGTAAGCACCTCGTCCAAAAGGATCAATGAGCAGGTTGACAAGAGCCGTAAGATCCTTGGAGTAGACACTATAGACCTCTACCAGACCCATGCGTACGATCAGAACACCCCGATGCTTGAGGTCGTATCCACGATGAGCGAGCTTGTGGAAAAAAAGAAGATAAGGTATTACGGATTTTCAAACTACGATTCAGGCAATATCATAGAGGCGATAGGGATCTGCAAGGAGAACGGGTTCCAGCAGCCCATATCGCTCCAGAACCACTACAACCTTATCGGGTGGCAAAGCGAGGATGCAATAATTACCGCCCAGAAGAGCGCAATGAGCATTCTTGCCTACAGCCCGCTCTACAACGGCTATCTGACCAGAGGAAATGTGCGTGCAGACAAGCCGCCAAAAGGCAGGCCTTCGGAGAAAAAAATGATGGAGCTGGAGAATGAGTTTAAGGCGGAGCTAAGAAAGCTTGATGATCTGGCCCTAGATTACGTTGGGAACATGCAGCAGCTCGCCCTCGCATGGCTTATGGGCAAGGAGAATACAATCCCAATGCTTGGCGCATATACGCAGGAGCATCTAGACGACCTGCTGGGTTCCCTCAAGATCAAAATCGAGAAGGAAGATTTGGATTTCATAGAGAAGATAAGGGACAGACTACACGAAATATATGTGGAGATACTCAAAACTACAAGCGGCAGGGGGCAAGATAATGGATAGTGAAACGTCAACAACAGCAAATCCGCCAGGTTCAAACCGATTGATTTGATTGCTGGTGGAAGATTGTAGTTAGGTTTTTGTGATAGCACAGATATACAAATTTCTCTTGTTCATACCACAGCGCCAAAACTTGCACTTGGATACACACCGCTCGGTGGGTATGGAGCGACGAATGCCCAGTCTACCGTGTCGGTAAGAGAATCCCCAACGGCGTCAAGCGTAAACTTCGTCGAGTCCCCAGGATTTGCTTCTGAAAAGATGCCTGGACCTGTTATATAATTAATATAGATCCACGCGCAGCATTCGGTCCATCCTACCCTCGGATCCTGGCTGCCGCTCCAACTGAGTGCTGCGACATCTATGTAACCCATGCCAGTACTATAATAAGTGGTCTCGTAAGGCAGGTAAGAATCACTGCCACCAGGATAACTGCCGTGGTAACCATTGTTGACACTTCCTGCGGAGGCAGCCCAAGGTGAGGCGAAAGTGGTGCCCTCAAAACCAGTATACGCATTGAAGCCCATTATTCCACCGTCGTCATACTGCCCGTATGTGCTTGAAAACTGTGGGGCCTCGCCTAGAGGTCCGCTGGATGAAAACTGGCTGGAAGACATAAAGTTCATGTATATAGTAAGGGTGCCCCCCGAAGCAATGGAGCTGGGAAGTGTTACCCACACTACCGTATTGGTAGCTGTATTTTGGGGGTACGATTCGACCCAGGCATTTATTGCAGAACCGCTGTTTGCCTGGCCAGTGGTGAACTTCACGTTGCTCCAATCAGATGCAATATAGCTTGCGTAGTTGTTGCTGTTTATCGTAATTGGCACCGGTATTACGCCCGTGGCCCCGCTCTGCGAGTTTGTAAGAGTTATTGCGGCATAATGTACGGATGTAGTGGATGTTGTCGAAGTCGAGGAAGTTGTGGATGTTGAGGAGGTGGTTGAGGTTGAGGTAGATGTCGAGGAGGTGGTGGATGTCGAGGAGGTGGATGTGGAAGAAGTCGTTGATGTGGATGAGGTGGAGGTGGTGGATGTGGAAGAAGTCGTTGATGTGGATGAAGTGGAAGTGGTGGATGTGGAGGAGGTGGATGTGGAGCTGCCGACTGTGGTCCTCACAGAGGAGGTAGTGGATGTTGAGGTGGAGGTGGTAGTTGTAGTGGTTATGAACTGGGCGATGATGTTGCCGTTTGA
>JAGWGI010000013.1 GCA_028867435.1 Microcaldota archaeon
TTTATTGCAAGTTTGTTTCGGTAATCGGCATCTGATTTGAAGCCTTTGTCTATTACGAGTTTGTTTTGGTAATCGTAAAGTGATTTGAAGCCTTTGTCTATTGCGAGTTTATTTTTGTAATCGTAATATGATTCGAAGCCCCCCTTTATTGCAAGTTTGTTTCGGTAATCGGCATCTGATTTGAAGCCCCTTCTAAGGGCGAGAATGTCACTCCTTGTAAGCCTCTTAGCTGCAATTCCGAGTATATCGCCAACAGTAGACCCCTCGATTTTTCTCTCGTACTTAGCAGAAGTAGTTGCCATGATCTAGGCTTTTTCTTCTGGTTATAAATAGGCGCTTTATTATTCGTCTCGCATGCTGATTTCTCTTCCTCGGCAACCTAGCACCGCAATAAGTCAATAATTGCGGCGCACGCATGATATTATTGGTGAAGAAATGAACATAGCAATAGACCTTGGAAAACTGGGGAGTTAGATGTGGGGAGCTGCTGCCATACGCTCTTGGGTTTTCATCCTTTCTTGGGCTTTTTCATCGCCCTGTCAAGATCCGCCTTTAGCCTCTCTGCTATGAAGTTCTTTGAGAACGCGTCCGCCTTTGCGGCTATGCTGATTTTGTTGGCGTACATCCTTGCTATTTTGCCCTTCTGCTTCTTCTGCGCGCTCACCACCTGCGGCAGCTTGTAGAGTATGCCGTACTTGGGCGGCTTTGTGCCGAACTTTATGTGCTTGAAGAGCGCCTTCTCTGCGCCAAGCAGCTGCACTGTGGATGCAGGCATCATCGCAAGCTTTTGCATTGAGCCAGCCTTTGCAAGCAGCTCTGCGGCAATCTTGTAGTCTATTAGGTACGTGATGTTTGGCATAATCCTCTTCGCGCTGCCCTCCAGATACGAGTCTATTTTCTTTTCTACTTCGAGCAGGGAGAGCTCTCCTTCAGCCATGCTTTTTATCGTACTATATTCCTCGACTCCTGGCTCGCCCCCTATGCTCTCCTTTATCATGGAGTGCACCTTGTCTGCGCCCTCGCCTATCACCTTCCTGAGCTCGTCGCTGCCAGCCCTCTTCTTGTCTGATCCGAACTCGATCACGAACCTTGCAAGCGAGGTCGGGGAGGCAGGCCTGAACTCCGGGAAGTAGATGCTGTACCACTCCTCAAGCCTCTCGAAAATCTGGTTCCTCACCTTCTCGACTTCAAGGTAGGAACTGATAGCCTGCATCACGGCGTGCTCCTCTCCAGCGTACTTGTTGCTCAGGCTGGCCCTTGCGACGTCCATGAGCCTCTGCCTCTTTTCGAACATGGTTTCCTTCTTCAAAGAATTACCTGACAATAGCGCATAGATATTGCAGACAAATAGATATAATGATTGCGATGCAGTGGAGCTAAGCAGGTTTTAGGAAGCGATATAAAGCCTGCAAGCCAAAAGGTACCGTGAAAACAATAAGGGCGAGCGACTTCAGCCTAAAGTACACTGTGGAGAGCGCCCAGCCGCTCACATTCATCGGTGAGATCGGAGCAGAAGGACAAAGCGTCGGATACGCTTATTCCAATGGCTATGTGAAGGTGAGGCAGGCTGGTAGGAATCTTCACTGTGAGCATCTTGGCAGGATCGGCGGCATAAGGCTTGTTAGCGAAATCGAAAGGAGGTTCGGACTTCGGGATGAGATGCAAAAGGTATACGGTGCGATAAGAGACGATGCATTTCTTGTAGAGTCAATGAAAAGGTATCCCGGAATGCGCATAACGCAAAACGACCCCTGGGAGACAACCGTCTGCTTTGTAGTTTCACAGTTCAACAATGTGAAGAGGATAAGGCTAATAATGCAGAGCCTTATTCAAAAGTACGGCGAGGTACATGAGTTTTACAGGGATGATAAAAAAATTGCTATACGCTCTTTTCCAACTCCAACTGCGCTTATGGGCCCGGAGATAAAGGAGTTGATGGGATGCGGCACGGGATTTAGGGCAAAGTACATAAAGGGCGTGGCACAGGCGTGTGCACAGAGCTTTGATCTTGCGAGGCTCTACTCCATGGGCTATGACCAGGCAAAAGAGGAACTGATAAGCCTGCCAGGCATCGGAGACAAGGTTGCTGACTGCATACTGCTAATGGGTTATAAGAAGGGAGAGGCCTTCCCAGTGGACACCTGGATAAAGCGTGCTATGGAAAGGCTCTACTTTGGGGGCAAAAAGCAAAGCATACGTAAAATACACGAGTTCGCGGAAGGGAAGTGGGGGAAATACGCAGGGTATGCACAGCAATATATCTTCTGGCACTCAAGAAGTATCAAGCTTTCTTAGTGATTTTATGATACCGCAAATAAAAGAGATAAACAGGGAGCTCGAAGGGCTGCAGAAGCGGCAGGATAGTGTTATGGCGCTCTCGCGCTCAATAGTCAGGCTTGCAGGCGAGACGATAACTAGCATGCACGCAAAGAGCAACTCTGAGGCGAGAAGTAGGCTTGTTAGACTCAAAAAGATGGTTGTTTCTCTAAGGAGAATAGAAAAGGGCTTTGAGTACTACTCCATGCAGGCGCACCAGGAGTATGTGGAGGCCTGTGTATTATATATGATTATAGCTAGGGGCAAGGTCCCCGGCATGCTAGAGCTGGGAGAGGGGAGTGTGAGCTACATGCTTGGCGTAATGGATGTTGTCGGGGAGCTCAAGAGGGAGTGCTTCGAGGAGATGCGCGCTAGAAATCTTGCAGTGGCAAAGCACCACTTCGCGGTGATGCAGGGAATCTATGACTCCACGCTGCACATGAGGTTCGCCAACTCAGTGCTTCCCAACTTCAGGAAGAAGCAGGACGTGGCAAGGATACAGCTTGAGAGCACCGGCAGCGAGCTGCTTAGACTCGATGCTATAGTCGATAGATTTAAATAGCTATAATATGAGTATAACGCTAAGTGATGCAATGAAAATGTTCAAACTGCAAAGCGCGATGGAGTATCTAATGACCTACGGGTGGGCCATCTTGATAATCGCAATAGTTTTGGGTGCACTGTTCGGCCTTGGAATACTTAACGGCAACGCATTCCTGATAACAAGCTGCCTGCCTCAGCCTGGATTCTTATGCCAGACTCCGACGCTGAACACGCAAGGAAACCTTTCTTTCTCTCTTGGCCAGAGCACTGGTTCCACGGTGTATAATATAGCGGTCGGGTGCGCTACTGGTGCGACTTCAATAGGTCTTCCTAGCAACGGGCTTGTGTATATGTATTCAAACGGACTTGCTACTCCGTGGCTTGCTAATGTAGCAAACGCCGGATTGGCCTCTGGCAACGCTCTCTCTCTTACGAGCGGTTCGCAGCAGACCTTGAGCGGGATAAAGTGCTTCACGGCAAACCCGGTAAACGCTCTGACAGGCCCTTCAATCGGCACGGCATACAGCGGCACAGTCTGGGTTAACTACACGCTATCAAACGGTGCGGTGAGCACATCTAACCCATTTGTCACGCAGAAGATGGCAACCGTTTCCCTGAAGGTATCCTAATAGGTACCTTCTTTCTTTTTCTTTTTTCTTTCTTTTTATCCCTTTGAGGATTAGCCTTGGCAGTAGCTACTTTGGCATAGATTAATTCTGGCTCTTCTGCGCAATTTTTGGGCCTTCCCGCATGGCGAGTAGCTCCATTACGTTGTTTGCGCTCAGCAGGGGCTTTCTGAGCCTCTCGTTGTCGTCTGTTGTCAACCTTGGGCAGGCGGTGTTGACGAATGCGTCGAACTCCATCAGATTGTTCAGGTAGTCGAAATCAAAAGTGTTTGCCACAAGTATCGCAGCCTCGCACCCATAGAGCTCTATCTTGCGCTTTAGCACCTTGGCCAAATTCAGGTTCGTCTGGCCGTTCTTTGTGCTGACCAGTATGCCGAACCTTTTGGCTTCTATGCTGCGCATTATCTTGCCCCTTTCCCTTTTTTTGTGCTCCTCCCTGTAGCCATCGAGGAAGAGGAACTTATTTATGAAAGGGTCGATTGCAAAAAATGGCTTTGTGGTGTTGTATAGCGCTCCGAGTGGGTGGAAGAGCCCTCCGCCGAAGTAGACGTGGCAGTCCACCTTGCGATCAAGAGTGGCGCTGCTGCCTATGTCGCACCCCAGTATCTGTCCCTGGTGCTTTGCAAAGCCGTAAGGCTTGCCTATGAGAACAGTCTTGCCCAGCTTTTCAAACTCCCCCTTCACCTGCTCTAGCTGGTGTATGTGCTGCACTGTGGTGACAAGGCCAATGGTATTGTACTTGCCTAGCGCCTTGATTGCACTCTCGATTATTTCAAGCGGCGCATCGATAGGGTAGAAAAGATACTCCACTGGGAAGTCCACCTTTGAGAATTCCGCATGCCCGAAGTGCATCAGCTTATCTGCACCCAGAGCCTTTGCTTCGTCTATCGCAAGATCGCATGCCCCAAAGTTAGGAGTGGCTGAGATGTACACCTCGTGCCCCTCGGATTCGAGCTTTCTGGCATGCTTTAGGGCAAACTGCTTTAGCCCCTCTGGGAACTGCAATAACAACTTCATGTTCTCAAAATAAGTCAGGCCGTTGCGGCTAGGGCAAGCTTTGCGCCCTCTTCTACCTTTATCTTGTAGGTGCCTGAGAGCTTTGCTGCTGCACGCTTAAGTCCAGTGATTGCCACGTTCTTGTTGGAAGAGCTTGTCCTCAGCTCAAAGACAGTCTGGCCCCGGAATATCCTTGCGGCAACAGCCGTTGGCCTGCCGAACGAGAGGGTCATCCCCTGCGAGATCCTGTCTGCTCCAGCGCCTGTTGCGAACTTCTTCTCCCGAAGAACGTTGTGAGGATACGGGATTATCCTGTATGAATACGCGTTTGCTATCTCTCGTTCAAGATACTTGTTTGACACCTGCCTTGCCGCCTCGAGCGCGTTGGACCTGAGCTGCACATCCTGCTCGGAGACCAGCCTGAACACAGTATCAAACGTGCCCTTCTTGTTACCCATGTTGAATACCAGCAGGCTAGTGTGCGGCAGCGCCTTTATAAAGTTCTTCCTTGGCTTTGACACCGAGTGCCTACCCCATGCCTGACTGTTGATTTTTCTTACAGCTCTGCCCGGCCTAATTCTTGCCATAAAATGCGACCTTAAGTATAACCTATTTGTTTGAAAACGTTTATAAGGGTTATAGGCAAGAAGTACTCTTGGGGGAAGGCAGGGTTCTACCCCAAGGCGGATTGTTGATGGGCATAGTGCAAAGGAGCCGCACCAGGATAGCCCTGAGCGGGAGGGTGATTTCTGGCAAGGGAGAGGGGAGGTACTACATGCGCCAGATGGGGTACAGGAGGCAGTTCATAGCTAGGCTTGGCATAGACCCATATATCGGAACGCTCAACATAAAACTGTCGAAAAAAAGCTGTGTCATGCTAGCAAAGATAAAGGCAAAGCGTGGCATGCTTGTGAAGGGCTTTACTTTCAAAAAGAAGAAGTTCGGTGACGTTTCTTGCTATCGCGCAATGCTGCGGGGCATCGGATGTATCCTTATAGCGCCAAGGCTCTCGCCATACACCGAAATCGCTGAGCTTATTGCACCAAGTAGCCTTAGAAGGCTGCTTAAGCTCAAGAACGGTGCAGTTGTCAGAATTGCGGTTTTCGTTAAATAGATATGTGTGAGAGATGCGCTAAAACCATGCGAAAACAAACTTCGCTAGATGCCGTATATTTGTGGGCCAAAAAATCTAGGGGCAAAGATATTTAGCCTTTACCAACCCATCCAGTAGTGAAAGGGGAACACTATGGATGGAGACGGAAGTGGATAATTCATAAAACTATAATTTAATGCAAAGTTTGTAGGTTGAGTCTAGTTGTAATTTGGTGACTCTTCTTTTATGACATCACCATTTTCTACAAGATTTTTATATTGTGACGAGTGGGTGTTATCAAATATTCTATTAGGGATGCTACCAAGAAGTATCTTTGTGATTGCCAGCGAATATACCAATACACCTTTTAGTAATTCCCGAAGTTCTTGTTCTACACGTTCCAATCCCCCATCTTCGAAAACCGGCAAAATAAGAAGCATGCCGTTTGGTGTTTCTATGTCTGATATGAAAGAAAATTTATCAGTGAGTCCACTACGGGTTATAACGTAGCGCCTATATCCTGAGCGGCTATTTTCAAACAATTTTTGATTTATAAATTCAACGAATATTACACCGTAATATTTTGCATTAAGCGTAGTTAAGCTTATAGTTGGGCGTTTTATAATCTCCTTCTTTGTAATTAGTGTTTCGTATCCCATATACGCACTCCCGTGGGGCAGATTGTTTGCCAGATCTGTTTTTGAAAAGCTAGCAGAACTGTCGCTATTGAATGCCTCTAGGACAGCGAATTCTCGTGCTTTAAGCTCACCTGGTGCTGGCCTTGGATTTTCCTTTGTCCTATGCCATACTCTATCTTTCAAAAGCTCGAAAAATTTTTCTCTTAAGGGGATAAATCCATAACTTGGGGATAATGGAGTAACATACCATCTGGCATTGCAATCTGCTAGAAGTTCATTCCGTCTTATATCTCCAAGCATTTTAGTGAGTGCCTCAGTACTCTCAGAGACACAATATAAAACCAGGTCGTATTTACCTTTTGAGAGCACTGCAAGCTGCAATCTCGGCTGCTGATTTAGGCTTCTCTTTAATAGCTCTGGTGCGGGCTTCTTGAAACCCATAAATTTAGCAAAAACCATGTATTCGGTAAAATTTAGTTTCTCTAGGTTAATCTCTTCGGTAAACAGAATGCCATACTTTTCTACTAATCTTTGTACATTCCTTCCCACACTCTTCCTATTTAGTGTGCTCAACAGAGCTAATTTGGAGTAATGGATCCTGGAATTCATGCTAAGGCTCATCAATATTTTTCTTTCGGTGTCGTCCAAGGCAACTGTATTGTTAATTTTTATTTTAGATTCTTCAGGCATTATAACTTTGCCGCCGTTGGCCAATATTACCGCTCTGGCCGCGCTAATCTCATCTACGTACTTTGCTTTTTTTACGAAGATGCCGTCCTGCGTTATTTTCCCTATATATTCAGAACATAGTTTGGGCCTTCTCTCTTTCTTTAGCCAGTTCATCTTTTGTACATACACATAGAACCTACCATTTATTCTCCGTAAGATTGTACCCTTAGGAAATTCTAGTTTAACATGATCAAATGCTTCGGTGACAGCCTTTGGTAAATTTTTCATATAAGTATATGTTATATAGTTAATATTTAAATCTTTATTATTTAATTCTAATATAAGTATAAATACTATATTTTATACCCATTGCTATTATTAAAAGCAAATAAATTATCCAAGTAGTATTATAAAAAGTCTCTTAAATTGGACAATATATAAATATAAGTTCGTTCATAATATCCTTCAAGGTGGGGAGATGGGATGCGGATACAGCAAGGAGTGCTTTTTTCTTAGCCTATGCTACGGTTCCCCTTTCAGAAAAACGCGCTGCGCCCTCTTCTCACCCTCACGCTAAATGAGTGGTGGAGATATGAATGGAGTTGAGATATGGGTATGGAGGAATGGAAAGAAGTACATGTGCTTTGCATGCGAAAGGCTGCTCTCAGATCATAATGAATGCCAGGCACATATGCAAAGCTGCTCAGGATCTAGGCGCCTTAGGGCATTAGTCCCTTTTTTACAGGAGGTGGGGGCATGAATATTCCTGCAGACAAGTATAGCACGCTGCATCTATTGCATGAGCACATAACAGAAGTGCGGATGCGCCTTGACGAACTCTATAGCATACTGCCAATGGATGACTACTACAGGTTGAGGCAGCTTCTTGAGGAGGCGATGGCGATACTTAAGAGGTATTAGATGGACTACAGGGCGTATGCAAGGAGGAGGCGCATGGAGATAAAATGGGCCAGGATAAAGCTGCACAGGCTCTTCTCGCTGCTAGAATACGGCGACTTCGAGAGGGTGCAGGCGCTGCTGTCTGAGGTTGAAGCGATACTGGAAAGGTACGAGTTCATGTGATATTGGTGGGGTTATGAAGAACACAAAGAAAGATGTGGAGACGAAAAACGTGGTTTGGCTTTCAGATGCGCTGCACGATGTTGTGAGGAACAGGCACAGCGACTTTTCACTGTGCCAGAGGTTTTGAGTGGTTAGATGCGCTCTGGATTTGTCATGCTCAAGCCAAAGGCTGGGTGCAATGCGGATGCGATGGCCAGATCGATAGCATCGTTTAGTTTCGTGAGGAAGGTGTTTTTGACCACAGGAGACTACGGCTTTGTGGTGAGCGTGGATGCTGATGGTAACATAGAAAAGGCAATAAGAAAAATAGGGAAAGTTTCGGTGGGGGCTGCAATGAGCGCCGCTATAGGCCACTCCTGCTATTCTGGACGCGGACGACGAATTCGGCGCCATGGGGCATTACTGCTATGAATACAGACCATACATTATGACCAATGCCGCAGTCTATGTATTGCCTGCCGCATTTTCACATTGATAGCTTTTTCTCGACATACTCCCAGTTGACCACATTCCACCATTTGTCTATGTATTCTGCCCTCCTGTTTTGATAGTCGAGATAGTAGGCATGCTCCCACACGTCTATTCCAAGTATCGGGATCTTGCCAGAGGTGAGCGGAGATTCCTGATTTTGAGTGCTTTGGAACGCAAGCTTTGTTCCGTCTAGCACAAGCCATTGCCAGCCTGAGCCGAAGAGCTTTGTAGCTCCCTCGCTAAACTGCTTCTTGAATGTGTTGAAATCGCCGAACTGCGCATCTATCATCTTTGCTGTGCTCTGCAAAGGCGACTGTCCCTTGGCAGGGGACATCATCTCCCAGAACAGGGAGTGGTTGTAGTACCCTCCGCCGTGGTTTCTAAGCATGCCTTTTATGTCATCTGGCGCCTTGTCGTATGTCCTGAGGATCTCCTCTATGCTCTTCTCCCCCCATTCAGGGTGAATATCTATTGCCTTGTTTAGATTGTCAAGGTATGCCTGGTGGTGCTTGTCGTGGTGCAGCTGCATTATCTTCTCGGATATAAACGGCTCCAGTGCATTGTAGGCGTATGGAAGTTTTGGTAGTTCGAATTTGGCCATGAAATCATCATGATTACTTGGCAGGCAAACAATTTAAGCCTACAAGATGCTGCAGCCAAAGCCCCTTAACAGCGTGTTGATTGCCTCCTTCTTGTACTCCTCACTCCTGAGCTTTATGCTTGCCGCATTGTTGTGCCCTCCTGCCGCTTCCACATAGTCGTAGTCGGATTTTATTCCGCCAACTATCCTAAGCAGCCCGACCCTCCCGCTTATCTCACCGCTCACCCTAATCGAGACGAAGTGGCCGAAGTGGAGCACCAGTATCGAGGGACCCTTGCCCTCCTTCTCTATGCGTTCAAGCAGCTTGGAGGCGTACCTGCCGGGAAGCGGATACTTTGTCATCGCGTCCTTGCGAACGTTCTCGAAATCCAGGACATAGATATTTCCAATCTCGGACTTGTAGTGCTTTAGGCCCTCGAGCCCTGAGTCTATCGCCTCCTCAAGTCTTGTGGTTGCGTACCTGATCAGCTCTGCGCTTCTTGACTCGTCCCTTAGGATCTGGTCTATCTCCATCGGTGTTATGTCTCCGCCTGAGGAGAATGCTATCCTCTTGTCGCTTGTTAGCATGTCAAGCAGTAGTGCAAGCCCCCTTGCACCCTTGTCCTCCACTGCATAGCCACTGTAGTCGCCTATGAGCGATGCCTTCTCTATGAGCGAGAGGTCTATACTCGCAAATGACTTCCCGAACTCGCAGGTAAGCATTCCTGCGGTGTAGTTGGAATCGCCGCCAAACATCCAGGGATTTATGTAGTTGCCAACCATCTCCGCCAGCTCGCGCAGCACAGGATGGTGGTCTAGCCAGATTATGTCGAACTTTTCATTTGCAAGTGCCGCGCCCTGCAAGCTCTCCTCAGAAGTGCCAAAGTCTGTGATTAGCAGAAGGGGCTTTGCCACTGAGTCGTAGTTGCCAATCGTGAGCAGATCCTCCCTTGAGTCCCCGAGCGTGTATGAGACGCTCCTGTGCATCTTCCAGAAGATCTTTGGCGAGCCTACCTGGCAGATTTTTCCCAGAATCTGGTTGATCGACAGGTACAGCCCGTAAGCCCCGGTTGCTCCGTCTGCGTCGTTGTGGAAGCGCACTATCACAGGGGCACCAAGATATAGCTTCTCTAAAAGCAGCTGCGCGGCCTGATTGAGTTTTGGCTGCATATTGATGGTTATCCTCTCGATCCTGTCAGACTGGGAGAGCTCGCGCTCTATTAACAGCTTGGAGGCTCGAAGCCTGACGGCATCCAGGCACATCTTGAGCGCAGGGCCGTCCTGGTTTATTATTGCCGAGGTTATCAGCTCGCCAAAGACTTCTGCCTCGACCTGCTCCCCGAGGTGGAGCACTATGGAGCTCTTTAGCTCGTGGAGCATTGGCCCTTCAAGCGAGGTTATATAGTAGGTGTTCCCGCTGGGCTCTGCCGCATGCCTTATCCCGCAAACTATGCCGCTTAACATCCACTCCTTCTCTTTAGCCCGTTGAATTGAGGGTCGAATTAGTTAGTTGTAGCAGGCAATCATTATTATCTGTTGAGTTTTTGATGTAGCCGCAGTAGCTGGCGTTGTGGTAGTTTGCAGCAAGACCCTCATAGCATTCCAAGGCGGTGGAGTTTGAGAAGCTAGAGCAGATGGACACATTCCTTGTGGACAGCGCAAATGCGAGCTTGGCGTACTGCACGCAGACGTAGCTGTACTGCCCAGCATTGCTGCACTCTGAGATGAGCTGCGAGTAGTTTGCGGTTTGGACCTGCGAAGATGCCGTGCCTGCAGCCAGGTAGCTGCATATTGAGCCGAGAGCTGCACCAGAAATACTTTTGCATGCGCTCTGGTTCTGCGTGCCAACTCCCACTATTGCATAGCAGATGTCCCGTGCGCTGTAGTTGCTCCCGGGAATGAACGGAAGGGTGTCGATGTTTGTCTGCAGGGTGGTAAGGTTTGATCTAGCGAATATCGAGGAGGTCTGCGATAGAACTGATGAGAGGACCGAGGTGTTGGTCTGGATTGGAAGTTTTGCGCACAGAGCAGGACTTTTCGCTGCAGCAGCAATATCGAGCGATATGGAGATGTTGCACACCTCCGCCTTGGAGGCATTTGATATCGAGGGGCAGGCCCTAAAATCAAGAGCCTTTACCGCTATAGCAAGGGTGCAGGCATCTCTTTGCTGCCCTTGTATGCCAGAGCAGTAGGCAGGATTTGATGTCGCGTTTGCTATGAACTCTAGGCAGTTATAGCCAAGGCTTCCAGCCTTTGCGCACAGGCTCTGGTTTAGCTTGGCCTCTCCTATTGAGGCATAGCACGGGCCTGAGCCAGCGCCCTTTATGTATGCGCACAGGCTCTGGTTGTTCTGCGAGAGCGCGAGCTGCATGAAGCATAGGTCCCTGCTCTGCCCCATTATTATCCCGCCGCATCGCTGCGCCTGGGTTCCGCTTGGCAAGATGGCCAGCAGAGCCGCAAGTGCTATTATGGCAAGTGCCAGTATGAAATAAATCTTAAGACTCTGCACCCTGCCGGCCTGGATTGCGACCGCTTTGTCCGGCATGCAACCAGCTTTAGTATAGTGAGGTGTCCTCTGCAGAGAAGACCCTAAAGCCGCTGGGGTTGATCTCGTATGGCGTAGTGACAAAGCTGTGCCTTGAGCCCCGCATCTTTATGATCTCCATTGCCCTTATCCTCTTCTCCTCCTCGCCGGTCTGGTACATGCTTATTATGCCATCGAACAGGAAGAACTCCGGCTTGAACTGCAGCTTGCTCCTTTCCGGATTGTCCGCCTCCATAGTCAAAAGCGTGGTAACGTTGAGCCTTCTCATATCGGAGATTAGCGAGATCATAGCCCGCCTGTATGCTATCGGGTCGCTTATCAGCATGTTGAGGACAGATGCGGAGTCTATGACAACGCGCGTTGCGCCAATCGAACTGATCAGGTCCTCAAGCTCTGAGACCACCTTGCCGAATTCATATCCACTCGGGTCAGATGCGGCTAGCATCTTGTCTGAGGGCTCTTTGCCATCGATTATCATCTTCTTGTCAGTTATCATCTTGTCTATATCGCTGAAGTCTGTGAATGCCGACTTCGCATTCAAAAGCATGCGGGAGGGCTCCTCTTCTAGCGCAAAGAAAACGCCTGGGTTGCCCATCTGCGCATTCCTGTAGAGAAATTCAAAGCATAGAAGCGTCTTTCCTGCCCCCGGACCCCCTGCAACCACCACCTGGTTGCCTTCCGGAATGCCACCGTAGAGCATCGCGTCCAGACCCTGTATGCCAGTCTTAACTTGCACCATTTTAACGCCAAAGAACAACGAATAAGACTTAGTGTTGCAGGTATATAAATCTATTAGGGATTAATTGAGTTGCTGCGCGCAGATATAGCGCATCTTGGTTGGTAGTTTGGACAAGAGGTTTGTAGTCATAGGTGTACTGCTCGTAATTGTCACTTTGGTAATCGGGGGCACCGTGGTTCCAAACCAGATATCAAGCATAGGGAATACCCAGTCGCAGACTGTGGCGCTGCTTGCACACGGCTCGTTCTTGATAAACTTCACGGTAAACGGGACAGAAGGCATGGAGATAATAGAATATGTTGCTGCAAACAAGGTGGATTTCTACTTCGTAAACAGCTCGGCATACGCTCTGCTCCACGGATACCTAGATAATACCCAGATTATGGGCCAGATAGCCCGCAACCACTACGGGAATGGGGTCTACGAAGCGTTTCTCAAC
Source organism: Microcaldota archaeon (assembly GCA_028867435.1). GTDB lineage: Archaea > Micrarchaeota > Micrarchaeia > Micrarchaeales > CABMGC01 > JAGWGI01. Next base: position 12,739 of record JAGWGI010000013.1, read on the forward strand.
TCATCGGTAGGCATGTTCCCTTACGTCTCATCCATTCTGCCAAACACAACGCTCACGCCAAACTCGTACGTGGACAAGAACTTCAGCGTACTGGGCAACGGCACATACTACGGGATATTCGCGAATCTGGGAAACAGCAGCTCTGAGCTTAATATAACCACGGATGTAATCAACGGCAACATAGCGCAGAAGGCAAGCGGCGTAATAACTACTAGCCTCTTCCTCTTTGTAGCCCTGATAGCAGGGATCATAATCCTTATCTACGGCATCATCAAAAAGCCAAAGCCACAGGCAGGGGCAACCTCTGCGGTTGGTACTGTGAACCAAGAGTACGTGGACTCTATCTACAAGGGGATTGGCAATGGCCCAAAAGGTGAGGACAAGAGGACTAAGGTAGCAAAGAGGGGTAGGAAAAAGAGGTAACTAATTGAGGATGAATTCATGGGACTAAATAGGAAGATGCTTGCTGCGGACAACTGGTTTTCATCTAACGCATTTGCGCTATCTAGGGTCATGGAAATACTCTTCGGGCTGGTCTGGGCCATAGATGCATCATTCAAGTTCCAGTATTCCTTTGTGGCACAGTTCTCAAACCTTATCTCTAGCGCGGCTGCAGGCCAACCAGGGTGGCTCGCAGGATGGTTTGGCATGTGGGTTGCGATCACATCGGCCCACCCGGCGCTTTTTGCATACATGATAACGATGCTAGAAACACTGCTTGCAATAAGCCTCCTCTTCGGAATTGCCAGGAAGATAGGCTACGGAGGCGGCTTCATTCTCAGCCTGCTTATATGGGCGGTGCCAGAGGGCTTCGGAGGCCCTTATGGGCCCAGCTCCACGGACATTGGAACTGGAGTGGTGTACGCCTTTGGCTTCGTATTCCTTGCAATAATCAGCAGCCTCTACGGGCCTAACAAGTACACACTCGATTATTTTCTCGAGAAGAGAATTCCGGGATGGAAGAGCGTTGCAGAGATAAGGCAGTCGCCATGGTTCGACTGCATGATATGCGGCCTTCACTACAGCAGCAGGGCGCTTTCCGAAAAATGCTACAAATGGTGCTCTACCCACAATAGCTGCAATCTCAAGATAGCGACACAGTCACTTGAAGCAAAGGGCGAAAAATCGAATAGATGATGCACTTTCCTTTAGCCCTGTCGAACTTCGAATCGTCAATACGACGGCGCAGGCTTATAAGCCTTTACAAGCAATGAGAAATCATGGATAGCCTTCAGGAAAGAATAGCCGGAGAGATAGCACTCTCAGACACGCCTGGCACCACAATGAAGAAGTGGAGGGAACTCTTTGGGATTTCCCAGGTGGAGCTTGCCAAGCACCTCAAGATCTCAACCTCAACAATCAGCGACTACGAGGGTAACAGGAGGATGAGCCCAGGGGTCGGCATAATAAGGCGGTTCGTGGAGGCGCTCTTCAAGCTAGACGACGAGCACGGAGGTGAAGTGAGGAGGAACCTAGAGAAGTTCAACCTTCCAAAGGCTAGCAACGAGGCATTCTACACGCTCCACGATTTCTCGGCGCCGATTAGCGGGGTCGACTTCGCAAGGATAATCGACGCGAAGATCATAGCAAATCCTAACTATTTGGACACGATAAAGCTGTTCGGATACACCCTGCTTGACAGCCTCAGGGTGATATTAGAGATTGCCCCTAGCGAATATCCCAAGCTCTTTGGAACCACAAACGAGAGGGCCTTTATCTTCTCGCAGGTCAGCACGGGAAGGTCGCCGATGGTTGTGATAAGGGTGGCGCCGATAAAGCCAAGGATAGTTGTGATCGAGAACATTGAGAGCATAGATAAGCTTGCGATAAAGATAGCGCAGATAGAAAAGATTCCGCTGCTCACAACGAAGATTGGCATAGAAGAGATGAAGGCAAGGCTCAACAACATCTAAGCGCTCCGTCCCAGTAGAGCTGGTGCGAGGCCTCGAAAGGATATGCACTTATTGCTGATGCATCTGGAACTGCAAGTTCTTTCTGGGCTTCCTCTTTCTTTTTTGAGATGTAGACCACTACCGCACTTACCCCAATAACAGCATTCGCTGCTATGCATGGAGGACAGATGCCGCATCCATCGGCTGCAGTCAGGATCTGCGCATTGGAAAAGAAGTCTTTGCTTAGTAGGCTGGTGAAGAATGCTTTGGTATTTGCCTTGAATGCGCTTCCCTTCTCCCTTGCAAGTGGCCCGAATTCTTCTATGCCCTTTGCGAGCTTAGCGTAGAGCTGCTTTGCCTTCTGCGCCTTTTCCTTTCCCTTGAATTCCACGGTTCCCAGTAGTACTATGATTTCGCAGATTTAAATAACTTGACTACCACTTCGCCTCTGGATTTTGTGCCTACTTTGTCTTGTTTAGTATTTGGTAGAGGGCAAAGTGCTCACCCTTCTGTGGATTAGTGTAGTTGGCAAGAGGATAGAGTGTGTATTCCTTGAGGATGTTGCCGCACGTGCTGTTAATATATGGAGGCACATTGCACCAGTAACCAAAGTCTACCACTCTGCAGCCATAGCCCCTGGTGTAGTTTAGGAACTGGGAGTCGGTTGAGCCCAGATAGCCTATCTGCGCCGAGCTCCTGTTGAACTCGTACCATAGATCCGGGGTGAATGAGTAGACCATGCAGCTTGCAGGGACCTTGTTGTAGTTCGCGTAGAAGAAGGAGAGGGCGTCATAGATCGTGGTCTGCTGCGGCATCTTTGAGGGGGGCAGGGTGATGGATGGAGAAAGAAGCAGGAACGGGACTATCAGCAGAAGTATGATAAGTGCCACGCAAACCATGTTTCTGGCGGCCCTTAACTTTGGCACAATGCCTCCAGCAATCTCACTTGCTTGAGAGATACATACTCCAGCAAGGAGCGCGAGTCCCGGAATCAGCTGGAGCATGAACCTGTCATCCACACCGAAGGTAGCTGCGCCGGCATAGAAGAAATCATAGAAGAGCAAATACGAGAAGATCCAGGCCAAGGCAAGCAGCAGCATGCCGTATTTATTTTTCGCTCTGGTTGTTGCAAGAAGGAATGCGCCGATTGTCGCAAGTATTGTCGTCTCTGCAGGGAAGACCAGCGGAAACTGGTTCGCTGAATTGTACGAGCCAAGAAGGAAGAGGAAGTTTGGCTGGTAGTTGTTTGCGAAGTTGGAGAATGAAAAGAGCTGCTGGTTTGAGTAGTCCTGGCCGTACGAGGGATTTGCCAGCTGGGTTGAGAGGTAGTATATCTCCGGAACGATCAGAAGGAATAGGAACAGCAGCACGAGCAAGAACCCGGTATTGTTGTTTAGCGCATCGGCAATCAACTTGAATCTTTTTGTGGCCGTCTGCCTGATCCCATCCTCGCCATAGACAAGGAGGAGCAGTGCAAATATAGGTATCAGCAGTATTCCTTCTATTCTCATGTATACAGTCAGTGCAAGCGAGCATCCAAACAGCGTAAACGTGCGCAGGTTCATGCGCTTTATGAAAACCGCGAACAGGAAGAATGTGAGGCATGCAAGGCACATCAGGGCGAGGTCCGGTATTGCCTGGGTCCTTGACCAGATGAAGAGCTGAGGCGCGAGGGTGAATGAGAGGGTTGATGCAAATACCGCCCTCTTGCTGCTGAAAATGGCTGATGCAAGAAGAAAGAAGAACAGTATTGACAAGAACCCCATGAACAGCTGGAGGCCGTAGGCAGTGCTTATTCCTGCCCCAAACACCCTGAAGGCTACTGCAATCAGGAAGGGGTATCCAATCGTGTCGTGGTAGAGCTGGTTGCTCAGGCAGGAGTGAAGAAGCCCGGTTCCGTACTGGCACCACAGCGCGTTGCCGTGCATGAGTATGTTGAGAGCTATTCCCTGGTAGATGTTCTCGTCGAAATACAGCTGCTCTACAGGATGCACGAATTCTAGCGAGAAGACAAGGAAGAACGTAAGCATGACCACCAAGGCTGCCAAGGTAGGCTTGTTGACCCTCTGGCGCAGTATCTCCAGAAGATCCTTCCTTGCAAGGATTGTGCAGGCAATCAGCGAGGCTAAGGTGATCGCAAGCGCCGCGGTAAAGATGAATCCTATGAAAAGCATGATAAATCCGAATAGAAATGAGATACAAAGATATTAAAATATAGCAAAATTTGCATGCAAAAGTGTTTTAAAGTGAACATGAACCCGCAGTCTCATGCGGATTTTGACTTGCATGAGCATGTCTTCTGGTCGTTTATCATAGCGCCGCAGACAGAGCAGGCGTGTGTCCCGTGAATTTCTCCAGGCGCTGAAACTGAAAGCTTCGCGTCCCAAGTGAAAGAGGGATTTTGAGCCTGAGATGCCGCAAGCTGCATGGCCTGTGCAAGGCTGTAGTTGTAGGCTATCATTTTGAGCTCTTCCTGCTGGGCATAGTCCCTTCTGGCCTGATCGATGTGCTCCTGACGCTCATGGATTTTGCTCTCAGCTCTTGCCTTCTCCATGCTCTGATCGTAGAATGCGGCTGACTTCTCGGAACCGCCGCATGAGCTGACCGTCATTGTACTGTCGATTTGATATCCCAGCACGCTCATCGCGCCGCTCTGATATGCGGCATTGATGTACCCCAAAAGGTATGTGAGCCAATCTGCGTGCCCATAATCTATGCCCGAATTCGCAAGGCTTGCGTTCACTTCCATAAGCTTGTTGTTTGGGTCGAGGGTGAAGAGTTTGCCGTCCTCGAATATCATCTCCTGCCTGAACGCCCCTCCATATTTTGTCTCCCATGCCGAGAGGTTCTGGTACTCGGAGATCTTGAGGATCGCCTTTGAATCCTCTAGCAAAACCCCAAGGCGGGATTTCAGGGAATTCTGGAATTTGTAGAAGTATTGAATGTTCTCATCTGATTGCTCTGGATGGAATTGCCTGACTGCGGACAGTGCGGCGTTATATAAGCCCCCGAATATGCCAAGCGCCTTGTCGTTTACTTGGCTTTGAGACGCTGCTAGATGGGCAAGCAGCGTGCCCTCGTTATTAAAAGATTCGGTCTTGCCCTCAAGCGTTGCGGCAATCTCCCCCTGCATCGCCATCCTTATCAGTTTCTCCCCTTTCTTTTCAAGACCAGGAGGTATTGGGAAGCTCACCATCACAAACTTCATTATATCCTTGCCTTCTGGATTTGTCAGCCTTTGTCCGACTATCGCCTGGGCGAACATGCCCCACTGCTTGCTCATCTCTTCAGGCTGTGCCTTCTCACGATCCGCCTGGCTCTGCCCAGTTTTTAATTCAATCAATTTTGTCAGACAGCGCCCTATGCGTACTCTGTGTTCTCTAAAGCAGTCCTTGAATTGCACCTTGCTATCTAGTAAGGCAACTTTACCTTCATGCTTTTGCCTTGGAGAAAACGATACGGATTGAATGCTCATTTTTACCATGCTCGTGGACTATATCGGACTCAGGCAGCCTGGCTTACCCGATTAAACGGGATTACAGGTGCGGCACAGCAGTGGATTTTCACCACTTTCCCCTGACAAAACTGGATCTGGACCCAGTATCCGCTAAGTGCTATACTGAAGTGAGGTTTATAAGATTATCCCAAAACTGTAGAACACGCTTTCCAAGAATGTATGCAATTCAACTAGCCCCGGAGACTACTGGCATCCGCAGCGTATGCATCCCTGGATCTTCATGCACTGGCAGTCCTCGCATTCGCAGCCGCACACCTTGCATTCCTTGCTCTCTTTTTCAGCCATGATTACCACATTACGCCTTGGATTTGAGCTACGCAATGCTAGGGGATTTAAGCAGCACTGACGTCATTAAAGCTTTTTGACGTTCTTTGCGCGCAATCCACGATCTCCTGATTCGACTTCATATTCCACGAGGTCTCCTACAGCGAGCGCAGCTCCGCCTTGGACTGCTGAGGTGTGCACGTACACGTCCTTTCCATCATCTCCTGTGATGAACCCAAACCCTCTCTGCGCATTAAACATCTTTACTTTTCCTTGCATTGTATCACATGTATCGTATCTATTGGAATGCCATAGTTTATAAAAGTGTACCAAAGAAGCAATTCAAGCTGCAGATTCGGATTTTCTCTTATTTTGATTATTTCCCTAGGTTCATGTAAAGGCTGCTTTTATAATTTATTTATTAATCTTCGAAATTGCAATCATGGACTCTAGCAAGGATAAGTCGCTGTTCTTCGGTCCAAGAATGCCTATGCCATAAGTATGCCTTTTTTGATCTAACCTGATTGGCATGACTGCTTCCGGAAATCCACTAAGGCCTGCTGGCGAACTAAGGCGCAGTGCAATCTTCCTGAATTCAAGTAGTTCATTATCCGAAGCATTCCTTTTTGGGGGAAGCCCGTACATTATAGGTAAGATGACTATGGTATCGCGCCCTAAATACCCTGAAAGTCTTTTGGGATACTTTCTTCTAGCCTGCTTGTCCGCCTCAATCACCTTAAATGAGGATTTGGCAAACTCCTCTGCCTTTTTAAGACGCGACTGCACCTCTGGGAACAACGAGGCATAATTTTGAGTTGCCCATTTTGAATGGCTTGCCCAGACCTCCCTCCCCTGTATCCTAGTATACAGTTCTGAAAGCTGTGCATTCAAAAATGAATCGAACTTCTTATTTACTATGCGCCAGCCAAGCGCCTTTGCAATGAGCATTGCCGCCTTTCTGGCTGCCCCGGCAGCCTCCGGACTTACAGTTTTCAAGATGTCGATAGGCAAGATTATGCGCTTTACTTTGACTTGGGCTAGCTTCTTGTCTGCTTTAACTGCAAGGAAGGTCTTTTTTATCAGTTCGGCGTTCATGCTCATTATCCCCACGGTATCGAAGGAGCTGGCAAGCGGCACAACGCCATTGGTATCGATCATGCCATAGCTGGGCCTTATGGCATATTGGCCGCAAGAGGCGGCTGGAACTCTTATCGAACCTCCAGTATCAGTGCCGATTCCCACCTGGGCAATTTTGCCTGCTATTGCCGAAGCCGTACCTGAAGAGGATCCGCCGGTAAACCGATATGGGTAAAGAGGATTTATTGGAGCAGTTCCTTCAGGGATGTTTCCCACCAGTGAGAAGGTCATCTGATCAAGTTTCACAAGCCCTACAATTCTCCCCCCATTGCCGAGTATTTTGCGTATCACTGGTGCATGCTGCCTGCTTTTCTGGTGAGTTTCACGCCACTTTGAACTGCCAAATGAAGAGATGTGCCCAGAAATTGCTATATTGTCTTTCACGACAAATGTAATACCTGAAAGAGGGCCTGGCTTCTGCGGTTTCAGAGTAAAGGAGTCCATAACAAAACAATCAAGTGGCCCAGGCTTATGCATAACAGAACGTTATTTTCAGATATTATTAAGCTTTTGTATAACGACATCGTATTATCCGGTAATGAGTATGGAGGCAAGGAACATGGGGCTTAGACGCCCATATATCTTTGACGTGTATCTTTGCTGGTAACTAATGCTAAATGGCTATTACTAAATGGCTATTACTAAATGGCTATAAAACCGCGCCGGATTACCAACAGAAAGTGCTATTACTTTCGCTTGCCGACCTTGAACTCTACCCTTTCCACATAGCCATCGTAGCGGCGCACAAGCACACCGCTTCCGCTCTTGATGTTCTGCAGTTCAACGCTTTTTGGCCATTTTGCCCCATCGCTGTTTGGATAATAGGCCTTTCCATTCTTGTGTATAACTTTTGATCTCATATCTGACCTGTTAAGCCTTTTTATGCATATTGCGTCAACCTCGCCTTTCTCGATGTCTATGCGCACATCATTTACGGTGCCAACTACTGTTCTAGTTTTTGCATACCTGACAATTTCTTTATATATGCTGGCCCCAGTATAGCCGGCAAGGCCACGTGGCAGCGGTTTTCTGGCGCTTCCTATACTGTATTTTCCGAAATCCTGCTTCTCTATAATGAACTCGTTTTTCGTCTTGATCGTTGCCATTCGTATCGAATTGTTATCCCTTTAGAGCTTTATAGCTTTGATTATATGGTTGTTTATAGAAAGATTCGGATTCTCACTGAAGCTCTAATGCAGTTGAAGTGGTCAAGAAGCGATTTTGGGCAAAATTTCTGTAATCCCCCATGAAAATTATTTGGAAAATCCGCTACCCCCATATACATGGGAATCAGAGTTATATGGAGGCAAGGAGAATTGGACTCCTGCCTACAGAATGTCAATCTGTCATCCTACCACTAGACGATGCCTCCACTTACATTATACTTCTACGGTGTAGCCGTCCTTTGCCACTACCGTATTTTTGAATATCTTAGTTGCGTCACTTAACAATAAATCTGTATCCTTGTACCTTGCGCTGATGTGTGTTAGGAGTAGCATCTTCACCTTTGCCTTCTTTGCAAGCCTTGCCGCCTCGCCTGCGGTGCAATGCTTCCTCATTACTGCAAGAGCCTTTTGCGCATCGGAGTACGCCGCCTCGTGTATTAGCAGATCCGCGCCCTTTGCTGCCTTCTCCGTGGAGGCGCACGGCCTTGTATCGGTAACGTACAGCACGCTCTTGCCCTTCTGCGGGAGGGTTACGCTGGAGATGGAGATTCTCTTCTTCCCTACAGTTATACTGCCCCTCTGCGTTATCTCTCTGAACATCTTTCCCTTTATCCCAAGCGATCTACACTTATCCGCGATGAACTTTTTTCTGTCCTTCTCCTTAAAGAGGTAGCCGTATGTGGTTATCTGGTGGTTGAGCCGAAATGCGCTAACTTCAAACCCCTCACTCCTGTAGATTATACCAGTGGCTGTACCCTTTACTTCTACGGGATAGTCTATTATCGCCCTGTCGAATACTATGAGGTTCTTTATCGTTTTTTCCTCTCCTTTTGGTACATAGATTGTAAGTGTCTTTTGCCTGTTGTTTAGCGCCATTGTCCTCACGAGCCCTGCAAGGCCTATTATATGGTCGCCGTGCACATGCGAGATGAATATCGCCTCGACCCTTGAGATGTTAACCCCGTGGGCGAGCATCTTCATCTGGGTCCCCTCACCGCAATCGAATAGGTACACCTTACCGTTGTAGGTGATTGCCGCAGCCGGCAGCCCCCTCTCCTTTGTTGGAGTAGAGCCAGAGGTGCCAAGCATTGTAATCTTTATCACTATATCACTTCCTACAAATCGATTACCACGCTCTTATTCTTAAGGTCTATGGATTTTATCTTTATACCAAATGCTGATTGCAGCTCCTGTAGTGTCACCCTCCTGTGCTCGCCAATGTAGTCAATCATCTGGTTTATCTCACGCATGCGCTCGAAGATCTTGTGCCCTGCCTCTGCATACTCCTTCTCTGAATCCTTGAGCTCCTTTATTATCGACTTCTGCTTCTCTATGTTCGCAATGATCTCATTGACTTCCTCCTCATCCCTCTCAAGCCTGGTCCTCTCCTCGCTATAGAACTCTTCCAGTGCCTCGCTCAGGGACTTGAACTCCTTTGCCTGCAGGTCCCTATACTTCCTTATCGGCAGTATCGAGTAGTCCTCGTACTTGCCATCCCTTGAGTAGATCCTGGGCCTTGGACTATCCGATTCCCTAATGAAGTTTACAAGGTTTGCAGCAAGCACCTCTGTGTTGAAGAGCTCGCTTGCCTTGGACTTGGGATCCATCCCTGATGCCAGTATTATATCCTCCAGGTAGAGTGGCCCTATGTCGATGTTGCCGGAGAGCTCTTTTATCAGCCTCTCGTTGCTCCCCTTGAGCGCTTGTAGTATCTCCCCTGCCCCTGCCCTGCCCAGCTCACTGAGCACCAGCTTTTTCCCTTGCGGGAACTGGTAGATAGAGTGTGGCGAAATCTCTCTCTCCTTTAGCTTTGCGACATGATAGCACACCATTATCTCGAAGTCGCGGTTGGTGAGGATTAGGTTGCCCTTGCCGAACATCTCTATTATCAGCCTTGGATCCTCATCTGCGCTTGTGAACTGGACGGTTATTATCCTGTCGGCGTAGCGCTGCGCAACTGACTTTACCTTCATCCCAAGTATCCTCTTCCGGATTGCCTTTGCAAAGTTCGTCGGCTCATCAACCTCCTCTGCAATAATGGTCTTGTTTACTGTATGGAGCAGCTTTATGTAGAGCATCTGGTTGCCCTGGGTCGAGGAGAAGAGCATCCTGAACGATCCGTCCCCCAAGTCGTAGAACTTCTTTAGGTAGCAGCCCACAAGGCTCTGCAGCTCACTAACTATAGTGCGTATCTCTATCGAGGCTATCTGGCGCATGGAATCAAGACAAATATCAGAGTTTCTTCTTGCCCTCCTCCCTTGCAACTTTCACGAACTGCTCAACAGTCTTCTTGGTGTCCCGCGTCTCCTCAAGTATCGCGCCTATCTGCACGATATCCGCCCCGGCCCTGTAGATCTCCCTTTGCTGCTCTGAAGTCTTGATTCCGCCACCTACTATGTACGGCACTGTTATCGACTTCTTCACCTCGCTTATGATTGCTGATGGTATCGGGCCAAGGTTCTGCAGCTGCGGGTTTGAGCCGGCATCGGTTACTATGAAGCGATTGCCCAGAAACTCGCCTGCGTTTGCAAGGGCGCCTGCAATCTTTGGCTTTGCCCTTGGGACCAAATTCACATCGCCCACCCAGCCGACAGTGCCCCCTGGCTCAACCACTATGTAGCCAACAGGCAAAGGCTCGATCTTCATGTGCCGAATCAGCGGCGCAGCAAGCATCTGCGCCTGGGTTATCCAATAGGGGTTTCTTGCATTGAGCAGCGACATGAAGTAGACTGCATCCGCATGCCTTGTTATAGTGGCGATGTTTCCAGGGAAGAGCACTATAGGCACGTCCTTTATGTGGTCCTTTATCCCAACTGAGACCTCGTCGAGCAGCTCACCTTGGGCGCCTATGCTCCCACCTATTAGCAGCACGTCGGCGCCTGCCTGCGCGCTCTTCACGCCTGCCTGTATCGCTGCGTCTGTTGACTTGTAGTCCACAGGATCAATTAGCATGAAGAGGAGCGCACCGCTTTCCCCCAGCCTCTGGTTTATATAATTCTCTGTTTTCCCTATCTTCATTTGATCATCTTCTAAGCGTGTGCATTTTTGAGGTCGAGGGCCTTGCGATGGCCTTCTGTTCTCACAAACTCCCCTACGAATTCCTTTGCGCCATCCTTGATTTCGACCTTAGCAAAAAATCCAAGCTGCCCTTTTATCTTGCCGGTGTCCATGTTCCTGTTGCTGGTAAGAAACCTGAGCTCGTCGACGTCTATGTTTCGCTGCTTGGCCACAAACTTGATTATCAGGCGGCTTATGTGCCTTGAAGGCCTTGGAACTCCAAGCAGATCCGCAGCAAGGTTGAAGAGCTGCTCCTGGGTGTAAGTCTTGCCATCCGAGAGGTTGTATATCTGGTGGATGCTCTCCCTCTTCGTGGTAGCGAGCAGCATTGCGTTTATCGCATCATTCACATGTATCAGGTTCAACTTGTTCTGCCCGTCGCCTATCAGGTACGCTTTCTGCTCTTTTATCGCCCGAAACACCCTGAAAAAGTAGTACTCGAATCCTTCCCCGTATATCTGCGCGCATCGAAATATAGTGAATGGCACCTTGTCTACGTACTTTAGTATCTCCTCTTCTGCAAGCACCTTGCTCAGCCCATAGCGGTCCCTTGGATCCAGCTTCGAATCCTCCCTGAGCACATCGTGTCTCACGTGCCCGTACACATCTACAGTGCTCAAGAAAACCACGTGCCTAACCTTGCCAGCCTCGCACGCATCAAGCAGGTTTCTGGTGCCCTCGACGTTGACGCGCATTATCTCCTGGGTGGCTGCTTTGAATGCGCTCACTATTGCGGCCAGATGAAAGACATAGTCTGCTCCGCTGCACATGGTCTCAAGCACCTTCTGGTCGTTTATGTCGCCAAGAAACGGTATCGCCCCCGCTGGCAGCTCTAGGATCATCTCCTTCCTCTTGACAAGCGCCCTAACAGTGTCCCCGCGCCAAAGCAGCTGCTTGATGAGCTGCCTGCCCATCTTGCCGCTTGCCCCTGTGACTACGCTCACCTTGCCGCTTGAGCGAGGGCCTGAACCCCCTGTATTCGCGGAATCTGGGCTTTTTACATCCTTCTTTGCCATCTAAACACTTTTGTCCTCTTTCTGCCCTGTCAGCAGACTGTTTGCAAGCATTCGCATGTAACCTTCAGGCACGTTGTTCATCGCATAGCTTGCCCAGTCCTTCCCGAACGGTATGTATATGCTGATCCTCGTGCCTTTTTTCAACATCTTATTCAGCTTTTTCTCGCCATAGCCTAATTGGAACTCAAATATTAAAGATTTTCTATACTTGCCGTTCTTCTTCACCAGTTTTTCGACAATTGACTCCTTCGGGGATAGGAGCACAAGGTTCCTAGACGCCTGGGCTATTGCCTCTATCGATTCCAGGGAATCTGGCTTCTTTGCCTTGCCCTCGACCTTTTCTGCCACATCCTGCTCCTCAGGCTTGCACATCACCTTTAGCTCCTTTATCGGCCTGTGCCTCTTCGCATAATTCATCCCGTGTACAACGCTTGAGAAGGCAAATCCCAGCCCTTTGGGGTCGCTGAGCCTGCTAACAAGGGTGGTGTCCTTTGCGGGGTCTAGGACCTCGCACCAAACAAAGACCCCACACTTGCGGCTAGCGTCTATAACAGACTGCAGATTCTCTACCGCAAGCTCATCCGACAGGTTGCTTCCCAACTGTTGCAGCTGCAGATGCACACTTGCCTTTACTCCAAGACGTGCTATCTCCCTTACCAGCTGCATATACGTTGTTGTGATGTAGTTCGCCTTTGCCCTGTCCTGCGGGGGTCTTGACATGAAGTTTATCGAGACTGGTATTCCCTTTGAGTTAAGCTGCTTTGCCCTTGCTAGCGCTGAGCCCATGGTTGGCCCTGAGATGTGCTTTCTTATCAGCCTGTATATGACGCGCTCTACGAAGGACGACTGTTTCAAATGTATCACTCTGCAATAGCACGCTCCGGAAAATAGTAATGCATGCTAACCGAATAATTGTATAGATAGTGATTTGGATGACAAGGTTTAAATGCCTTGAGAATTTTTGGAAATTTTGAGGCTATCTAAGTGGTTATCGAGTGTTGTGATATGTAAACAGACTTCGCTAGATGCCGTATATTTGTGGGCCAAAAAATCTAGGGGCAAAGATATTTAGCTTTTACCAACCCATCCGTTAGTGAAAAGGGGAATAACATGGAAGGCTCAGACTAAGTACACAAAATGAGTGAATGAAGATGGATGGAGGAAGTACGTAAAAATATGTAGTGAAAGGGGAATAAATATGGATGGAGATGGACAATAGTAAACGGAATTGACTGTTACTTAATCTAATTTTTACGAGTGATATCTGGTATACCACCACTCTCTAGAAAACGTGTATATATCGGGGCTTTTGTATTATCAAACACCCTATAACATAGATCCCCTATTAAGATTGACGTTATTATACTAGTTGTAAGCTTTACACCCTTTACCTTGTTTTCTAGCTTTGATATTGTGTTCTCTAAAGAACCTTGCTCAACTACGGGCATTATTAAAAATACACCGTTAGGGTCGCGCATACTGTACAACAAACAATACTTGTTAATCATATATTTAGTATCGGTTATCACGTCGTACCTATAATAATTTCTGGTTTTCTCGAAATCGTTTCTTTGCAATACGGCCATGTTTATTATCGCTTCGTATTTTATTGGTAACTTAGTCAAATTGATTGTCGGCCTATTTATAACCCCTTTTGTCATCAATTCAAAATATGAATATCGCGAATTGCCGTAATCAAGATTATATTTTATGTCTATATGCCTGAATTTCGCCGTACTATTTTTATTTAGCTCTTTTAGTATAAGGTATTCTTTCATTTTCAGATTACCGGGCTTGGGCCTTGGATTATCTTTTGACCTTACCCAGACCTTTTTCTTTAGGGCTTCAAAAAATAATTCTCTTATGGGTATGAAATTGTATGGCTCTAATACAATCTTAATGTGCCAGGTAAGGGTGTAACTTGTAAGTGCTTTCTTTATTATGCGATCTAATAAAGCGTCAGTCTCTTCCAGATCTTTGTCTGCAATGATATATAGGAGCAGATCGTATTCGCCCTTTAAAGTTGCACAAAATTGTATATGTGGCTCCTTTTCAAATGCGTTTTTAATTTCTTTGGGAGGAGGAACTTCGCCATAGAATTTTATGAATGCAAGCAGATCAATATAGCCTAATCTATTTGTATTCAATTCTAATATATACTTTATTCCAAATTTTTCTTCCAGCAATTTTATTCTCCTGTACACGGTCTGCGGTGTTGAGTCTACGAATTTATTTATTACCCCAGGTTTCGCCCTAGCGTCCATGCTAAGTGCTTTCAGTATTTTTTTATCAAAATCTGTCAGGCTTTCCCAATCTGCATCTTTGATGCCGGTTTCTAGATCTAACAATTCTTCTGGCAATATAACCTTGCCGCCTGCAGATTCTATGAGGCGTTTGGCCTTTTCAAGTGGTTTTGGATAACTTCTTTGCCGTTCCATAAATGTGCCGTCATCATTTATTTTGCCAAGGTATTTTGTTAGCGCACCAGTCCGCTTTAAATTCTTATCCCAATACGAATGATTTTCATAAACATAGTAGTGGCTATTCTTAGATACTAAGACCAGATTACGATGTTCTTTCTTGAGCCGATTGAATGTATTTATAATTGCGCTAGGTATTCTATCCATATTTTTCACAGGTATCTAATATGGAATAGATATAAATAAATTATGGATAATGGGCTATAAATGAGGTAATAATATAAAAACTATTGGAATTTATATGATATTATCAAAAAAATTGCGAATTAATTACAATATATATTTATATAAGTTCATTCATAATAACTTTCAAGGTGGGGAGATGGGATGTGGATACAGCAAAGAGTGTTTTTTTCTTAGCTTATGCTATGGTTCCCCTTCAGAAAAACGCGCTGCGCCCTCTTCTCACCCTCATGCTAAATGAGTGGTGGAGATATGAATGGAGTTGAGATATGGGTATGGAGGAACGGGAAGAAGTACATGTGCTTTGCATGCGAGAGGCTGCTTTCAGATCATAATGAATGCCAGGCACATATGCAAAGCTGCCTAGGATCTAGGCGCCTTAGGGCATTAGTTCCTTTTTTACAGGCGGTGGGGGCATGAATATTCCTGCAGATAAGTATAGCACGCTACATCTATTGCATGAGCACATAACTGAGGTGCGGATGCGCCTTGACGAACTCTATAGCATACTTCCAAT